>NZ_DQDX01000153.1:2056-8713 GCF_003525665.1 Flavobacterium sp. | reverse complement strand
AAATATGAAAGCAACATTAACCACTATACTACTCTTTCTTTTTACATTAAGTTTCTCTCAAAACTATAAATTGCTTGTCGGCGAAGCTGATGCCTTTTACAAAAACAAAGAATACAAAAAGTCAGTAGAGAAATATACTGAAGCTTTTTCTATCGAACAAAAAAGTCCCGAAGATTTGTATAATGCTGCATGTTCGGCGGCACTTTTAGGAAATAAAAAAGTGGCATTTCAATGGTTACAACTTGCCTTAAATAAAGGTTGGTCAAATGTTAACCATCTTAAAACTGATTCCGATTTAAAATCCCTTCACAATGATAAAAAATGGCTACAATTGGTGAGCGATATGCAAAAAGTTGTAGACGCACGAGAAGCAAAATACGACAAGCCTTTACAAACCAAATTAGTTGCGCTATTCGAAGAAGATCAAACAATTAGAAGAGATTATATCAAAGCTCAAAAAGACTACGGGAACCAAAGTAAAATAGTTGATAGTTTGGGTAAAGTCATGATGCATAAAGACAGTATTAATTTGGGCAAAGTCACCGAAATTTTAGATAAGTACGGTTGGGTTGGCGTTGATAAAGTTGGTGGTCAAGCCAATCAAACGCTGTTTTTAGTCATTCAACATTCCGATTTAAAGACGCAACAAAAGTATCTTCCTATGATGCGCGAAGCGGTAAAAAACAACAATGCCAGTAGTAGTTCACTTGCTTTACTAGAAGATAGAGTTGCGCTTGGTGAAGGGAAAAAACAAATCTACGGTAGCCAAATAGGTTATGATAACGAAACCAATACCGAGTATGTTTTACCACTTGAAGATCCAGATAATGTTGATAAAAGAAGAGCAACAGTAGGTCTTGGTCCGCTGGCAGATTATGTAAAACGTTGGAATATCATTTGGAATATTGAAGAATACAAAAAACAACTTCCAGAAATTGAAGCAAAAAGTAAACGATAATTAGTAATTTTGAATACCAACCAATAATTAAAAAACACTAGTATGAAAAATCCATTTGCTTGGGTAGAAATTTATGTTTCCGATATGGAGCGCGCCCAAAAGTTTTATGAATCTGTATTGAATATTACTATGATTCCAATGCAAACACCAGGTGCATTTGGCGATCTAGAAATGGTTAGTTTTCCATGGGTAGAAGACGGACACAACATAAGCGGTGCTTTGTGCAAAATGAGCGATATGTCACCAGGAAATGGTGGTACTTTGGTTTATT
Source organism: Flavobacterium sp. (assembly GCF_003525665.1). GTDB lineage: Bacteria > Bacteroidota > Bacteroidia > Flavobacteriales > Flavobacteriaceae > Flavobacterium. Next base: position 7,484 of record NZ_DQDX01000153.1, on the reverse strand, counting down.
TTGGATGCGATGATTGTGCAGTAGAACTTTCTCGTGTTGCCAATGCTGGTGGAACTGTATTACAAGAAAAAATGTCTTTAGGCGAACACGGATTTTGTGGTATCGCTTTAGATAGTGAAGGAAACTCGATTGGTTTTCATTCCATGGCATAAATTCAAAGACATAAATAACTACAAAACCACGAGTATTGCGCTTGTGGTTTTTTTGTTATTGAAATTTAGAAATCTGTTTCTTGATTAAATTAAGTGAACGGTTTTGAACAGTTTTGAACGGTTTTGAAATCAAATGAAACCTTTTGAATAGATTAATGCCATTTTATAGGGGTTTTGTTCGTAGTTCGTTCGTAGTTTGTTCGTAAGCGTTTCGTCAAAATAAATCTTTTACAGAACAAGCTACGAACAGAACCAAATTAAAACAAAAAAAAGCGACTCTTTCAAGCCGCTTTAAATGTTTTCACAACGGAATAATCCTTATTGTGAATTGATTTCAAAATTGTAATGCAATATTACAACAAAAAAATTAATGTTGGTTTACGGTTTTCCGTAAATTACTTAATTTTCTTTTATTTATATTTCGACCATAAAATTGAAACGTATGAAAAAAATATTAGGATTGGATTTAGGGACAAATAGTATTGGTTGGGCGTTGACTAATCAAAATTTTGACAAAAAGCAAGGCGAAATTATTGGTTTAGGAAGCAGAATTATACCGATGTCTCAGGAAGTATTAGGTAAATTTGATATTGGTGTTACAAAATCTCAAACTTCTGAAAGAACTGAATATAGAGGTGTTAGAAGATTAAATCAAAGACAATTATTAAGACGTGAACGCTTATTGAGAGTACTAAATAAACTTGGTTTTTTGCCAAAGCATTTTGCAGATTCAATAGATTTTACAAAAAAGTTAGGCCAATTTAAATCAGAAACCGAAGAAAAAATTGCATACAAGAAAGTTGGAAATGGAAAATATCACTTCTTTTTTATTGAATCGTTTAGCGAGATGGTTTCAGATTTTAAAAAAACACAACCTCAACTTTTTGAAAAAGAAAAATCAATTCCTTACGATTGGACCATATATTATTTAAGAAAAAAAGCTTTGTCAGAAAAACTGTCAAATGAAGAATTATCGTGGTTGCTTTTAAACTTTAATCAAAAGCGAGGTTATTATCAATTGCGTGGCGAAGAACAAGAAGAAAGTAAAAATAAAACTGAAGAATTTCATACTTTAATTGTTAGAGATGTCATTGAAAGAGATAAAGGTAAAACAGGTATTTGGTATAATGTTATTTTAGAAAATGGATGGATTTACAAACGCGAAAGTAAAACATCATTAAATAATTGGATTGGAAAACAAAAAGAGTTTATTGTTACTACGGAAGTAAATGATGATGGAACAATCAAATTAAACAAAGAAAATGAAGAGAAAAGAAGTTTTAGAGCTGTTGATTCAGAAAAAGATTGGATAGCTATCAAATCTAAAACAGAGCAAACTATTGAAACAAGTAATAAAACCGTTGGTTGTTTTATTTATGAAACACTTCTTTAAAATCCAACTCAAAAAATAAATGGAAAATTGGTTCGAACCATAGAACGAAAATTCTACAAAGAAGAACTAAAAGCAATCCTAAAGAAGCAAATTGAATTAAATCCTGATTTACAAAATGAAAATTTATATCAAGAATGTATTTTAGAATTATATTCAAAAAATGATGCTCATAGAAATTCAATAACTACAAAAGGTTTTGATTATCTTTTTATGGATGATATTATATTTTACCAACGACCATTAAAAAGTAAAATTTCATTAATTAGTGATTGTCAATACGAAACAAAAACTTACAAAGACAAAAAAACTGGCGAAATCAAATTGCAACCTGTAAAATGTATTGCAAAATCAAATCCTATATTTCAAGAATTTAGACTGTGGCAATTTATTTCAAATTTGAAAATATACAAACGAGGATTAGTAAATGATATTGATGTTACTTCTGAATTTATTTCTTCAGAAAATGAAGCAGTAAAATTATTTGAAACATTAAACGATAAAGAAGATATTACACAGAAGCAATTTTTAGCTATTTATAAATTAAAAGAAGATTTGTTCAGATGGAATATGGTAGAAGAAAAAACCTATCCTTGCAATGAAACACGAGGACAACTACTATTGAAAACTTCTAAAATTGAAGGTTTTGATAAAACTTTTTTTACAACTGAAAACACAGCCAATTTATGGCACATTCTATATTCTGTTTCTGACAGAATTGAATTGAAAAGTGCTATTCAAAAATTTGTAACTAAAAATAATTTACCCGAAGCAAGCGCAAACATTTTATCTAAATTAAAACCTTACAAAAATGATTATGGGGCTTATTCTGAAAAAGCAATCAAAAAATTATTACCATTAATGCGAGTTGGCAAGTATTGGAATGAAGATGCAATTTCAAATACTATTAAATCAAAAATTAATACAATTATTGAACGTTTAGACACTATACAATATAATGAAAAACGTTTTAAAGAAGTACAAGACGATGAAATTACCAAGGCAATTTTAACAAGTTTTATACATTCTAAAAATCATTATTCTGGTTTAAATACGTATCAAGCTTGTTATCTTGTTTATGGCAGACATTCAGAAAGTAAAAACACTGACAAATGGCATTCGCCAGAAGATATAGAATACTACTTAAAAACTACTTTCAAGCAACATTCTCTTCGCAATCCAATTGTTGAGCAAGTAATTACTGAAACATTACGAACAGTAAAAGATATTTGGAAAATTTACGGAAACGGAGCAAAAGATTTCTTCGATGAAATTCATATTGAACTAGGTAGAGAAATGAAAAATCCAGCAGAAAAACGTAAACGTATGACCGAGCAAATAAATGCTAACGAAAATACAAATCTGCGAATAAGAGCCATTTTACAGGAACTAATTGATGAAGTGGATGATATTCGTCCATACTCGCCAAGTCAGCAAGAAATTTTAAAAATCTATGAAGAAGGTGTTTATAGTAATGAAAAGGAAAAAGAAAAATTAGATGAAATTGATAAAATTAGAAAAAATAATAAACCTTCAAAATCTGATATTCAACGTTATAAATTATGGTTAGAACAAGGATATCTCTCACCTTACACTGGAGCAGTAATTCAACTCTCAGAATTGTTTACCACCAAATATCAAATAGAGCATATTTTTCCGCAGTCACGTTTTTTTGATGATTCTATGACGAACAAAGTTATTTGTGAAAGTGCTGTAAATCAAATTAAAGACAATCAAACAGCAATGGAATTTATAATTTCAAACCCGGAAAGATTAGTAGATCTTGGCGCAGGAAAAAGTGTAAAACTTTTTTCTGTAGACAATTACAAAAAACACATTGAAACCTATTACTCAAAAAATAAAAATAAAATAAAAAATCTTTTGAGTGAGGAAATTCCTGAATCGTTTATTAACAGACAACTAAACGATAGCAGATACATTAGTAAAGTAGTAAAAATGTACTTGAGTAAAATTGTCCGTGAAGATAAAGATGGAACTATTGAAGCTGAAGCAACTTCTAAGAATGTTGTTCCTGTTACCGGAACCATAACGTCAAAAATGAAACAAGATTGGGGTTTAAATGATATTTGGAATGAAATAATAACGCCACGTTTTGAGAGATTAAATGCTATTACAAATTCAGATAAGTATGGAAAATGGGAAGATAAAAAAGGTAAAAATGTTTTTCAAATTACTGTTCCTGATGAAATAGCAAAAGGTTTTAGTAAAAAAAGAATTGACCATCGTCATCACGCTTTAGATGCATTAATAATTGCTTGCATTAACAAAGACCACATCAACTATTTAAATTCTATAAATTCTGAAAACAAAAACTATGCTTTGGTTTCTAAATTAAGACGAACCGAACAGATAACAAAAGAAGGCAAAACATTTAATATCCCAAAAGAGTTTCACAAACCCTGGGAAACCTTTACACAAGACTCTAAAAACCAATTGCTGCAAACTATTGTAAGTTTCAAACAAAATACCCGCGTTATTAATAAAACCGTAAATAAATATCAAAAGTTTGTAGAAGACGGAAATGGAATATTAAAAAAACAATTAGTCAAACAAACTAAAGGAGAAAATTGGGCAATTAGAAAGCCTTTGCATGCAGAAACAGTTAGTGGAAAAGTTATGCTAAAAAGAGTTAAAGAAAATCCTGTTGCAATTAATTCTATTTTAGATAATCTAGAAATTATTGTTGATAAAAACATAAAAAAGCAATTACGTGAAAGAGCAAAACATTATGAAAATAATTTAGATGGCTTAAAAAAATATCTTAAAACAAATCCACTAACTATTGATGGTAAAGCTGTTGACAAAGTTTTAGTCTATGAATTAATTGAGGCTACTGCAACAAGAAAAACTTTAGACATAACTTTTGATAGAAAGAAAATAGAAAAAATCACCGATTTGGGTATTCAAAAAATACTAATGAATCATTTAGAACAAATAAAATTTCAAAACGTTATAGACGAAAGTGGTAAAAAACTTCCTCCGCAGGAAGTTGCTTTCAATGAAGAAGGTCTTGAAGATTTAAATAAAAATATAAGAACGTTAAACAATGATAAAGACCATCTTCCTATAAAAAAAGTTCGAGTTTTTGAAGAAAGTAAAAAATTCCAGTTAGGTTTGAATGGTAATAAAAAGAATAAATTTGTTGAAACAGCAAAAGGAACAAATTTGTATNNGTTTTAATTCTGTGCCGAAAAATTATATCGATGAAAAATCAAAAACTATATTCAAGAATATAGCATCGTTAACAATTAACGACCTAATTTTTGTTCCAACAAATGAAGAAAGGGAAAATATAAATTCTGTTAATTTTAATAAATTATCAATGGAGCAATTATCAAGGATTTTCAATGTTAATGATTTTTCAGGATATACAATATATTTCTTTCCAAATACTTTTGCAAAAAATATTGCTCCTAAAGAACTAGACTCAAGTTTTGATTCAAAAATGTCAAAAGATTTTGATGGAAACTCAATTAAGGATAATTTTATAAAACTCAAAGTGAATCGTTTAGGACAAATTGAAATAGCATGATAAAACGAACACTCTTTTTCGGAAATCCTGCTTATTTAAGTGCCAAAAATGAGCAAATTGTAATTTCATATCCTGACAAGGAACAAGAAACCAAAACCGTTGCCATTGAAGATGTTGGTGTTGTTGTTCTAGAAAATCAACAAATAACAATTACCAACGGTTTATTGAATAAATTAATTACAAACAAGGTTGCATTAATCAATTGCGACCAACAACACATGCCCATTGGATTATTGATGCCTTTAAACGGTCACACCGAACAAAGCGAACGTTTTAAAAATCAAATTAATGCTTCCATTCCGCTAAAAAAGAATTTGTGGCAACAAACTATTT
>NZ_DQDX01000153.1:1062-2043 GCF_003525665.1 Flavobacterium sp. | reverse complement strand
AAAATGGAACTTTGGGCTAAAGAAGTAACGTCAGGCGATAGTTTAAATCACGAAGCAAGAGCAGCTGTTTTTTATTGGGAAAACCTTTTCGGGATTGAAAATTTTAATCGCGGTCAAAAAGGAGTTCCGCCTAATAATTTATTAAATTATGGTTATGCCATTTTGAGAGCAATAACTGCAAGAGCCATTGTAAGTTCGGGAATGCTTCCTACATTGGGTATTTTTCACCGAAACAAATACAACGCCTATTGTTTGGCAGACGATATAATGGAGCCATATCGCCCATTTGTAGATAAAATTGTTTGTCAAATTATGGAATATGAGGATTGCATTGATGAGTTAACCGTTGAAATAAAAAAACAATTGTTAAGCGTTGTGGCAATTGATGTAATCATTGATGGCAAAAAAAGTCCTTTGATAGTTGCAATGAGTAGAACAACCAATTCTTTGCACGAATGTTTTGAAGGTTCGGCAAGGAAAATTTTATACCCAGAATATGCATAATGAAAATTACAGCAGATTAAACCAATATAGAACTTTGTGGATACTAGTATTTTTTGATTTGCCAACAGAAACCCGACAAGAACGTAAAATAGCTTCTGGCTTTAGAAAGAAATTATTAGACGACGGCTTTGCTATGTTTCAATTTTCTATCTATATGCGGTTTTGTGCAAGCCGGGAAAATGCCGAAGTGCATACCAAAAGAATCAAAAGCAATTTACCACCACACGGAAAAGTTGGTGTAATGCAAATAACCGACAGACAATTTGGAATGATGGAACTTTTTTATGGTAAAAAACCAGTTGAAAATGAAAAACCATCACAACAATTGGAACTTTTTTAAAATTATTAGGAATTTAAAAATCAAAGTTTTGATTTGGCTTTGATTTAAACACAACCATTTTTACATATTCTATTTTCACATCTAATTCTCAACATATCTGATAGTTAACTCAAGGTATGTTGGAATTAGTCTATAAA
>NZ_DQDX01000153.1:0-881 GCF_003525665.1 Flavobacterium sp. | reverse complement strand
GTTGGAATTAGTCTATAAAAATACAATTTTGAAATCAATTCACAACGGAAATATTGATGGTATAGCGATTTTTAATGTTGGAATTAGTCTATAAAAATACAATTTTGAAATCAATTCACAACTACGTCCCGTTACATTGTCAACTTCAAATTGTTGGAATTAGTCTATAAAAATACAATTTTGAAATCAATTCACAACAGATTGTAAATACAGCCTACAATTTGATTGGTTGGAATTAGTCTATAAAAATACAATTTTGAAATCAATTCACAACGAGAGGCGCAACTTGAAAGTAATGCGATAAGTTGGAATTAGTCTATAAAAATACAATTTTGAAATCAATTCACAACCTTTTCCATGCCATACTCTAAAATAATGATGTTGGAATTAGTCTATAAAAATACAATTTTGAAATCAATTCACAACACAGTCGCGAGAGTCTCTTCGGCTGTCTTTGTTGGAATTAGTCTATAAAAATACAATTTTGAAATCAATTCACAACATTATAAGGCTTACCAGTCCAATTTCTAATGTTGGAATTAGTCTATAAAAATACAATTTTGAAATCAATTCACAACGCGCTAGTTCATCATTGTTGAACTTGGTTTGTTGGAATTAGTCTATAAAAATACAATTTTGAAATCAATTCACAACAAAATTAGCTTTAATTAATTTCCACTCGCCGTTGGAATTAGTCTATAAAAATACAATTTTGAAATCAATTCACAACTATCTGATGCAAGTACAATATCTATAACTGGTTGGAATTAGTCTATAAAAATACAATTTTGAAATCAATTCACAACGAAGTAAGCAAGCAGTTTGATAAGTTGAACGTTGGAATTAGTCTATAAAAATACAATTTTGAAATCAATTCACAA
>NZ_DQDX01000074.1 GCF_003525665.1 Flavobacterium sp. | reverse complement strand
TATTGCATCCATCGATGGCTGGTGCGGCCAATTGTGCCAAAGTTAGATTAACAGCAAGACAACAATGGTTGGGTCAAGAAGATGCACCTGCATTGCAAACTTTGAGTTTTAATGGAAGCTTGGGCGAGCGATCTGGAGCTGGAATTATTTTGATAAACGACAGGAACGGTTACCATTCGCAAAAAGGAGTTCGATTGACGTATGCGCATCACTTAATGTTTTCAAGAGATAAAGTAGATTTAAATCAATTATCATTTGGTATTAGTGCTGGATTTGCTCAAAGTTTATTGGATGAAACCGATTTTTATATTGCCAACCCAGAGTATGATCCGATTATTAATGGTACTATTGAGCAAAAAGCATCTTATTTTAATGTTGATATTGGAGCATCTTATAATTATTTAGATTTTTATGTTCATGCAACAGTAAAGAATGCATTAGCGAGCGATAGAAAATTATATACCGATAGAGAACCAGTAGATTTAAAACGTTTAATCTTAAACTCTGGATATACTTTTGGAGATGAAGAAACTATTATGTGGGAACCGTCATTTATGTTTCAGTATGTGAGTCAAACGAAAGAATCATTGATTGATTTAAACGTAAAAGCATACAAGACATTAGCGGCAGGAACACTTTGGGGCGGATTGTCTTACAGAAGAAGTCTTGATGGCGCACAATACATAGAAGGAAACTCTGTAGCTGATCAAAAGCTGCAATACATCACACCAATTGTTGGGTTTAACTTTAATAACTTTATGTTATCGTATACCTATTCTCACTTGTTAGGAAATGTGAAGTTTGATACTGGAGGTTTTCATCAGGTAACACTTGGAATAAACTTATTCTGCAAGCAAGAGAAGTATGATTGTAATTGTCCTGCGGTGAATTAAGAAATAATACAATCCCAATAGTAATATTGGGATTCTTTTTTATAAAAATAATTATGATAATAAAATCAGTAAATGGGAAGTCACCTAAAATTCCCGAAGATTGTTATGTTGCTGAAAACGCAACTATTGTTGGCGATGTAGAATTTGGTTCGCAATGTAGTGTTTGGTTCAATGCTGTTATTCGTGGTGATGTGCATTATATTAAAATTGGTAATAAAGTGAATATTCAAGATGGCGCGGTTATTCATGCGACGTATTTAAAACATCCTACCAATATTGGAAATAATGTTTCTATTGGTCACAATGCTATTGTTCACGGCTGTACTTTGCACGATAATGTTTTAATAGGAATGGGCGCAATTGTTATGGATAATTGTGTGGTAGAGAGCAATTCGATTGTCGCTGCTGGAGCGGTTTTAACTCAGAATACCGTTGTGGAATCAGGAACTATTTATGCTGGTGTTCCGGCAAAGAAAGTGAAGGATATTAATGCTTCAGATTTTGCAGGTGAAATTGAACGTATTTCTAATAATTATGTAATGTATTCGGGTTGGTTTAAAGACGAATAGTGTTTTGAAATTGGGAACTTTACAAAAGACATTTGCTATTTATCCCGAAGCTTCGGGACTGATTGTAGCAACTACCGTGTAGTGCGGAAAGCAGGAAAATGGATTACAAGAATTACTACTGATTCGCTCTAAATTTTAAGCAAATTTCTTCCGTGAATTAGTACTTCTGGATCGATAAGAACGATGCAAAATACGCCTGAAACTACTAAGAATTTTAGGATGTTGTGAAGCCTTAAATAGTCAGGTTTACTGTCTGATTTCCAAAGATAAATTAGAAAGAAAATTAGAATTATTAAGCTTACATAAAAGTAAATATCCATGTAACCTACGTCGTAGATTTCGACTAAGAAATAGACTGGAAGTATGGTAATTACGGTGAGTAACGAAATGGTTTTTTTTGCAAATACTTCGCCGAATTTTACCGGAATTGTTTGGTAATCATTCGCAATATCGCCTTTAAGGTTTTCTAAATCTTTTATAATTTCTCTAATTAGAAGTAGCAGAAATAGGAATGTGGCGTGTGCGAAAATTTGTGGATATAGATTTTTGTAGTACAATAAAATGGCAAAAAACGGCAAAACGGCTAGGAGTGAAGCGGTTAGGTTGCCAATTATTGGGTGTTTTTTTAGTTTGTGCGAGTAAAACCAAATTAAAAAAATGTACACCGAGAAGAATAAAACGGCTCTAAATGACACTAAAAAAGCCAGAAGTGCCACGACAAAATTGACGGTGAAATAGACTTGGAGTTTGGTTTTTTGACTGACTAATCGGTCCAGTTGAGACTTATTTGGGCGATTGATTAAATCTTTTTTACTATCGTAGAAATTGTTTATTATGTAACCCGAAGCAATGGTTAATCCTGAAGCAATTACAATGATAAACAGATTGAAATCGAGTAGGACTGACAATGCTCTTTTCTCTGGCGCCATTATAAAAATTGCCGATAGGTATTGCGCTAACGCAATAATTGGAATGTTGTAACCGCGAACCACAGAAAACATACTGATGATTTTCAGTAGCGTGATTTTGGTTTTTCTGCTCAGCATGGTTTAGAAATTATAAACCACTTCTAGCTTGTAGTCTTTTAATGATTCTTTTGCTTTTTCTAAATCTTCTGTGAAACCAAGTATGTATCCGCCACCGCCAGAACCACAAAGTTTTAGGTAGTAATCGTTGGTGTCAATTCCTTTTTGCCAAATTCCGTGGAACTGTTCGGGAATCATTGGTTTGAAATTATTTAAAACTACTTTAGAAAGTTTTTTGGTGTTAGAAAATAACGATTTCATATCGCCACCAAGAAAGTTTTCTACGCAAGCATCGGTATATTTCACAAACTGATTCTTAAGCATGGTACGGAAACCTTGATCTTTCAAATTTTCCATAAAAATGTTAACCATTGGTGCGGTTTCGCCAACAATTCCTGAGTCTAATAGAAATACTGCGCCTTTGCCATTGGTGCTTTGTGTTGGAATTCCAGTTGCTTCAATATTGTCTTTAGAGTTTATTAAAATTGGAATGCTTAAGTAACTATTTAGTGGATCAAGACCAGAACTTTTTCCGTGGAAAAACGATTCCATTTGGGAGAAAATAGTCTTTAATTCTAATAATTTTTCTCTAGTTAAGTTTTCTAGAACTGTAATTTTATTATCGGCATATTTGTCATAGATAGCAGCAACTAATGCACCACTACTTCCAACGCCGTAACCTTGAGGAATGCTAGAATCAAAATACATTCCGCGTTCAACATCGGCTTTTAGAAGTTCTAAATTGAACGTAACCAATTCGGGTTGCTCAGTTTGAAGATTTTCTAAGTAAGTAACAAATTTGCGTAAGCTTGAATTAGATTTTACGGCTTCGGCAGATGGATTTTCATCTACTTTCAATGCGCCATTGTAAAAATTATAAGGAATTGACAAACCTTTGGAATCTTTGATGATTCCATATTCTCCAAAGAGAAGTATTTTTGAGTAAAATAATGGTCCTTTCATATAATTTTATGTTTGAAATTATTTGATTTTACTAATTTTTGATGGCTTTTGTCTAGTGTCAAAAAGTGCTAAAATTCTAATTTCTTTATTGTTAATTCTATAATAAATTGTGGTTTGTTTAGTTAAAACAAATCGATATTGATTTGAATTTATTTCCGATTTTGGAAAAAACTCTGGGTTGGTTTGAATTATTTCAAATCCTTTTTTTAGTTTTTCAATGAACTCATTTCTTACTTTTAAAGAAAACTTTGCTTCTAAATAATCTGCAATTGCAATGGTGTTTTTCAATGCTGTTTTAGAAATGACAATTTTTTTCATTACTTTTTTAGTAAATCAAAAAAAGCTTCGGAAGTTACAAACTCTCCTCTGTCAATTTCCTTATCAGCTTCTTCAATTTCATTTTTTTGGTCTTGAGACAAATCATCCCACCAATCTTTTTGGTCTTTTTTAAAAATTGCCTTCACTTTTTTAATGATTGATTCATCTTCAGTTTGAAGCAATAATTGCGCCAGTGTTATCTTTTCTGCCTGAATATCCATAACCAAAGTTAAATAAAAATTTGACTTCCAAATCCAATTTCATCACAAATATACTGACCATTTTGACAATAGCCAACTAATTCGTCCTTAATAAATTGCAAAGTTTCAACTCTAACGTTTTCGGGATACAAAACGTGAACATTTGCACCAGCATCGAGCGTAAAACAAACTGGAATTTTAGTTTCGTTTCTAAATTTCCAAATTTTATTTATGATTTCCAATGTATTAGGTTTCATCAAGATAAAATAAGGCATCGATGTCATCATCATCGCATGTAAAGTCAGAGCTTCACTTTCTACAATTTTGATAAATTCTTCTAAATTTCCATTCTCTAAAACGCTTTTTATAGCCGATAAATTGTGATGCGCTTGCGCAAATCGTTGTTCAGCAAAGGGATGATTGTGCATTAAATCGTGACCAACTGTGCTCGAAACTTGTTTTTCGCCTTTATCAACTAGCAAAATCGTATCTTGATAATTTTTAAAATTCGAATGAACTTCTGATGAAAATGGTACTCCGAATAAATCGGTACTTCCAGGGATTTCTGCATGATTTCCCCAAACAACAATGCTTCCTTTTACGCTTCTACACGCACTTCCAGAACCAAGTCTTGCTAAAAAAGAGGCTTTTTGATAGAAATAATCTTCGGACATTTCTGGATTTAAAAGTTTTTCCAAACTCATAATGTTCATTGCCAAAGCTGCCATTCCTGATGCTGATGATGCAATTCCAGAACTGTGAGGAAACGTATTTTGTGTATCAATTGTAAAATGAAAACTCGTCAAATACGGACAATAAACTGCAATTCGTTCGAAGAATTTCTGAATTTTTGGTTTGAAATCTTCTTTTGGCTTTCCTTCAAATAATAAATCGAATGAGAAATTTGAAACTTCTTGTTTCTTTTCAAATGATAATTTAGTGATTGTTTTACAACTGTTTAATGTAAAACTTATGGATGGATTTGCCGGAATTTGATGGTCTTTTTTACCCCAATATTTTACAAGTGCAATATTACTTGGTGCACTCCATTGAAAGCTTCCGTTATCAACAGATGCTGTAGTTTCATTAAAAATAAAATCCTTTTCGGAAATCATAAAGTATAATTTTATACAAAGATACTTAAATTTAGAAAAGTAAGTTCGGTTTTGTTTAGTACATTTGTATAAAAAATAAACAAGATGCAAAAAATACTTCGAATTGCTTTAGTGGTTACAACGTGTTTGGTTATTGGTTATTTATCTAGTTTGGTTACAAAAGAGAGTATAACAACTTGGTATCCAACAATAAATAAGCCAGTATTTAATCCGCCAAATTGGGTTTTTGCACCGGTTTGGACAATCCTGTATGTTATGATGGGAGTTGCTGGTGGAATGATTTGGAACAAACTTGAAACCGATCAAGAAAATGTAAAAAAGGCTTTTATGTTTTTTATTATTCAATTAGGATTGAATGCTTTATGGTCGTACTTGTTTTTTGGATTGCACAATCCGTTTTTGGCTTTAATCGAAATTATTTTGTTGTGGTTGATGATTTTCGAAACTCATAATCAATTTAAGAAAATTGATAAAATTGCAGCATTGTTGTTATTGCCTTATTTGGCATGGGTAAGTTTTGCTACTGTATTAAACGCAAGTATTTGGTGGTTGAACCGCTAAAAAGTAAACTGTAAACAAGAAATCCCGACTTATAATCGGGATTTTTTTTGCTTATAGTTCAGTTATTATTTTATAACTAATTTCTTAACTTGTTTCACCTTGTTATCTGTTGCCACTTCAACCATATAAACTCCAGACGAAAGTTCAGAAACATTGATATTAGTTTGATTCGAATTTACAGCATCAACTTTTTTCACAACTTTTCCTAAAACATCAAAAATTACTATACTTTCAATATTTCCAAAATTAATATTTGAGCTTATTTGAACTAAATCGGTTGCTGGATTTGGATAAAGCAAGAAATTATCTGAATTAAAATCCAAATTATTTAAAGGTGCTACAAATTCTGTATTGAAAGTGTTTGTGATAATTGGTGGATTGTAATCAAAGAATATACTGGCTGTATTTGGAATAATATCGCCTATTGCAAAACCAGGATTTGGTTTAATTCGATAACTAACGAATCCATGACTAAGGATTGGGTTTTGTGAAGTTGGAGGTAAATCGATATCATAGAAAAACCAAGTCAATTTATTGTTTTCTCGTTTCAAATCGTAATTATGACTTGAGCCAATCATTTCTATTGTACTCGGATTTAATTTATTATGCAACATGTTTTCAATTCTGATAAATTCTGCGTTTGCAGTTCCAGTATTTTCAAAGGTTATAGTGTAATTTAAATAATCATTGGAAGTAAAATTATTTATTGGAATTTCTGGACCATGCGATTCATATACTTCATTTGGATCGTACGAACCAATAACGGCTTGAGTTAAGACAGAATTATTATTTTCTAAATTAAATTCTCCAGAAATATTTGAGATATGAGAAGAAATGGTTAGTAAGTCACCCAAATTTACGGTTGGAATTGTAGGAGTTTGTAAAATAATAGAAATATATCTAGTTTCATTTGGAGCTAAATTGGTATAATTGTAAGTAAATCCATTTGGTGTTGTAACCGTACCAGTTTGACTAACACTATTTATTGTTTCTAGATTGTTTTTTACAAATGTTATAGTTCCATTGGTAGTTGTTGTAGCGTTATTTTTATAATATAATTCACAATATCTTGTAAATCCTGGTCGTGGACTTTCAGCATTTAAGTTTGTAGAGACATCAATATAAGGCATGATTTGAGTTACCGGAAAATAGTAATAATTTATTCCTGATGCAGCAACAATTGTGATGTTTTGATAGCTTGCCGATGTAGAGTAAAAAGACGTTAAATAGCTAGGGATGAAAAAACTTAAATCATAACTATTTGCTGGATTTGTTGAAGGAATGTAGAAATCACCATTGTTAGAATAAGAATAAATTGGATTACCATCATTGATAGAATAAGTACAATAACCATAATTAAAATTACTTTCAGTAACATCTTTTATTCCGTTCGCATTACTATCAATAAATGCTACAACCATAATAGAATCGCTACAAGTCCCATAATCTTCACAATCATAGCTGCAATTAGTGACTGGCGCGCTCCAGACTGAATTGTCATTTGGATTACAGCTACTTCTAATGTAAAAATCATAGCAGGTATTGGGTGTTAACCCAGTTAGTACAAATGGAGAAGTCGCTGCAGCAATCCATCCAGTTGTTGCGGCAGTTGGTTGAGGCGATCCTTGCGGTAACGCTAAAATGTGCCACGCAGTTGATGCGTTATTTTCTACCCAATTTAATGTTACAGAAGTATCCGTTATATTAGTGACGGTGACTTGACTTGGTTGCATGCAGAAATCCATCGTTATGCAATTTACATTAGCAATCCAACCAGAATTGGTAATTGTTGCGTTACTTCTAAATCTAAAAGTTAAACATCCATCAGGACTTGAAGACGTAAATGGTCCAGGAACTGTTGTTCCCCAATATCCTCCAGCCAAACCTCCGGGAACATTTCCTCCAGAGTTTGAAGTAAGTATTTGAGGAGAACTTGAAGAATTTCCATTAAAAACATACAAAGCATCGTTATTACTTTCAACATCAAATGAAGAAAAGGTAACAGAGACAACCTCGCCTGGAGTAGTTGGACAAATAGTTATATTTGAATCCTCATTATTACTGTAATTAGCCGTTGCTTGTCCAGAGTCTAAGTAGTTTCCGCCGCAAACTGGTGGAGCAAATGATGTGCTAAATTGCATTGGCCCAACCCAATTGCTGGTAATACCATCGCTACAAAGTGATCTTACATAGTATTTGTATTGTGTATTTGGTGATAATCCTGAAGCAATATATGGTAAAGTTCCGCTGTAAACAACACCTGAGCCAGTTGGAGTATCTGAAATGGGTAGAATCTCTATTTCCCAAGAGGAACTACCGCTAGGATTATTCCAAGATAAATTGACTTGATTAAATGTTACTGTTTGTGCTGTTAAACCAAATGGATCTAAACATTTTTGAGCAATTCTTACATTGTCCAATAACCATCTATCACCACCTATTGTTGGAGTGGTTTGGGTAAATTTCCTAACAAAAGAAATATAAACTTGTGGTCCAAAAGTGGTAGGAATGTCAACTACTTTTTCTGTATATATATTAAAAGGATTTTGAACGCCATCAATTGTAGTCACTAATTCATTTTCAGTATATTCAGCTAGAGTTGTATATGCCGCTATATTAGTTGGAGGTACTGTGGCTGGTGCAATCTTTATTTGATAAATTGTTCCCTGATTTCCACTTGTAAATGTCCGCGAGAAAAAACGTAATTGACCATTTGTAGGAACAGTTACTAGTGGCATAGTTAAATAATCTTCTGAAGTATTACCCAATCCTATTTCCTCTACACTACTTATGGCGGCATTAGAACCTGCAAATGTCATTGGTGGAGTAGCAACAGTACTATTGATCTTCCATCTTTCTGTAGGTCCAAAAGTATTTTGAAAAACATGCCAATTTCCGCTTTGTAAAGCCCATTCGGTTGATGGTGAAGCACTCGGACCGGTTGTATTTTCAAATCCTTCAAAAAAAGTAGCTTGAGAATGTCCTATAAAGTTTAGAAGAAAAAAAGTAAAAAAAGAGAAAAGTAGTTGTTTTTTCATGAGCTAAAGTTTTCTATTTCAAATATAACC
>NZ_DQDX01000075.1 GCF_003525665.1 Flavobacterium sp. | reverse complement strand
CTGGAACTGGTGTATTGTTTACAGTAACTAAGAAGTCACCTTCTGACGTACAATTTGGTGTAGTACCTGTTTGCGCAAAAACATAAATTACTTGTGTCGTTGTAATTGTTGCGCCAGCTAGTAAAGTTGTTCCGCCTCCATTTGGTAAGGTATGGTACGAACTTCCTGCTGGTAATGCTGGTAAAATATAACTATTACAAACCGTAACATCTGCCGGATTTGGCGTAGCAGGTGTAAGATTTATTGTTACTGTAAAATCACCTTCGGCAGTACAATTTGGAACTGTACCCGATTGTGCAAAAATATAAATCGTTTGATTCGTAGTAATTACTGTTCCTGCTGGAATTTGAGTAGCTGGACTTCCTCCAGCTGCCGAATGGTATGATTGTCCTGCTGGCAATACTGGTAAAACATAACTATCACATGCCGTTACATCTGCCGGATTTGGCGTAACTGGTGCTGTATTTACCGTTAGAGCAAAATCACCTTCTGCACTACACGATGGTGTACCAGATGATTGTGAAACTACATAAACTATTTGTGAAGTTGTAAGAACTGTTCCAACTGGCAATAAAGTTGCTGTAGAACCACCTGACGCAGAATGATAAGTGCTTCCTGCTGGTAATGCTGGTAAAGTGTAGCTTCCGCAAACGGTTACGTCTGATGGATTGGGTGGTGTACCTGTTATTATTGTCACAACAAAATCGCCTTCAGCTGTACAACCAGGTGCAGACTGTACATATATGTATATTGTTTGTGAAGTAGTTATAACTGTTCCTGCGGCAATTTGTGTCGACGGACTTCCTCCAGAGGCAGTATGATAGGTTTCATTGGCTGCTAATGCAGGTAAAGTATAACTATTACAAGAAGTTACATCTGATGGATTAGGAGGTGTTGGTGGAGGAGTTATTGTTAATGTAAAAGTTAAAATTTCGAAACAACCAGATCCAGAAGAATCATCTACTCTAATATAAATAGTTTGCCCATTTGTACCTGGAAAACTGGAAAGATTTGCAATAGGCGCAGTAAAATCCTCAGCATTTGTTAATGTTGTAAAATAATTAATATCATAATTAGATGGATTCAAACCGTTTAAAACAACTGGTGTATTTTGAGCTAAATTAAAAGAAGGGTTAGAACAGTTTGTAAGGTTGTTTGGTAAAGCTAATGGCACAGCAGGAAGATATTCTGCTAGAATACTGTCTGTTATTACACAACCTGAAGAATAAGTAATAGAAACTTGGTAAGTTCCTGGCGCTGTTATTGTGTATTGAAAACTTGTTGCACCTGGAATCGGAACTCCTCCAACAGACCATTGGTAATTAGCACCAGTAATTGCAGCAGTACCAGCTTTTACAGTTCTTGTATCTCCTTGACAAATAGCATTTGAATTAGCAATAGAAAAGTCAATAATATCTGAAAAATCGGCTCCTCCTTGAACAGTTCCTGATATACTAGCCTGACCTATATCAAAACTTCCTGCTCCTAAAAATACAGCTGAATCAAGAATATTATCGTTTCTGTCTGCAACAACTAATTTTATGTGATAAGTATTATTTGGAATTACCGTAGCTGCAGCAGTTAACAAAACTGTTTGACCGTTAAAATTTGTTGGAGAATCAGCAGGATTTAAACCAGATGGCAATTGATAAAATTTATCGAAGAATGCAGGATTTACTGAACTACATGCAGGATTGTGCAAATTATTTCTAACAGTTAAGACAGAAATTGGAGTTGTTGTACTAGGAATCAAAGCTATATTTGTAGCTGGTGTACCTGCGGTAACGTTTGTTAAGAAAAAGGCAAAAGCATCAGAAAATTGACATTGATAAGTGCCATATTCTTCGGAAGCAAACATAAAATCAAAACTAAAAGAGGGACTTAAAGGAACAAAATCAAATTCAATAACACTAGCATTGTTATATGATGTTAATCCGGTATCAAAACCCAAACCTTGTATGTAACTAAACAATTGGGCATCTCCTGTCCATGCACCATTTCCACCACTAGAATTCGAGGTATTTGGTCCATCGGCATCATTTAAATCTCCACTAGTCATTACAACACCTGCAGACAATGGGAAATTTGGATTAGTATTTTGAAAATAACCAATTCCGTTAACAGAACCAAAACCATTAGTGTTACCAGTTCTCCACGTTATATTTGAAATTGTTCCAGCGCAAGAACCACCGCCTGCACCAGCTCCAAACAAAACGTCATTGACTAATTGAGGAACAGTATAAGTAGTGGAATTTACCGTAATAGATTGTCCAAAGCCAAACCAACTAGTAAAAAAAATCAGAATTAGTAAAATTCTTTTCATATTATTTAAAATATAATAAATCTGAGCATTTACAATTAAATTTATGCGCAGAAATGTTAATTAATTGTTTAAAAGTCCAAATATAAACAATCCAAGAAAATAACTTTGTTAAATTTGCAGAAAAATGAAACACTACTATGAAAATCAAAATAAAAGAAACTCAAAATCCTACCATTCTTAAATTTGAATTCCAAGATTTTATTACTCAAAACGAAAGTTTCGAATTTAAAAATATTGATGAAGCCAAAAACTCTCCATTAGCACAACAATTATTCTATTTGCCTTTTGTGAAAACGGTCTATATTTCAAGTAATTTTATAGCTATTGAACGATTTAGCATTGTAGACTGGAACGATGTTCAAGATGCTGTTGCTGAGCAAATTGAAGACTATGTAAACAGTGGCGCAAAGATCATAATTGAAGATGTTTTAAAACCTAAAAAATCGGCAATAACGGTTTATGGTGAGACTACTCCTAACCCATCAACATTAAAATTTGTTGTGAGTAAATTACTGACAAAAACTGCCGTTGAATTTAAAAACATCGACGAAACTACAGCTTCACCATTAGCAAAAGAGTTGTTTCAGTTCTCTTTTGTGAAAGAAATTTTTATTGACGAAAATTATATTTCTGTTACTAAATATGAAGTTGCAAACTGGGAAGAAATCACGCTAGAAATTAGAACTTTCATTAAACAATATATAGAGAATGGCGGAACTGTAGTTGATGAAACTCTAATTGTTCAAGATGCAAATCAAGACAAACAGCAAATAAAGAACTTTGATAATTTAGACACAACGTCGCAACAAATTATCAATATTTTAGAAGAATATGTAAAACCTGCGGTCGCTGCCGATGGCGGAAATATTTTATTTGATTCTTTTGATGAAGAAAGTAAACGAGTGAAAGTTATTTTACAAGGTTCGTGCAATGGGTGTCCATCATCGACTTTCACCTTAAAAAGTGGAATTGAAAACATGCTAAAAGACATGCTAAATGATAAAGATATTATTGTTGAAGCACTAAACGCTTAAACTGAAAACTAAAAAATCCCTTATAAACTAAGGGATTTTTTTATACGCTAGTATTTTCTTCTATGTTTCTAAAATCAATTGGTTTGCCTTCTACATCATAAAATTGGTAACGGTATTTTAGCTTTCCATTCAGCTCTTCTATGTCAACATGCATTTGATAGAAACCGTTATTCCATTCTACGATAATATCAAAATAGTAATCTCCTACTCCAAAACTTGTTGGTAAATTACTCACATAAACTAGTTTCTTAGATTTTAAATTTAAAGTATTCACCTCTATATTATTGTAAGCACCAACGTCTTCATTGTCGAAAGTTCTTCCCATGTAACTGTACTCTTTAGCTTTTTTCTTGCCTTTTCCTTCTTTGGGATCGTTATAAATGTCTTTCACAGAAAATATTACATCTTTCAACGAAAACTTTCCAACGTTTACCAAAGAAAATTTCAATTGATGAATATACGTAATACGTTGTCCTTTTTTTCGAGGTTCATCATCAGACAAATCGGCACTTTCGCCCAAATCACTGTCTTTAATTTCAATAATGGGAATGTTTTGATCAGAAATTTGAGTCATGACTTCAGACTTAGAACTCTCTTTATATTCTGCATCTACAAATTGCTCTTTAGTTTCCTGAATTTCATCGCTTAAAACATCAATCTTTTTGTTAGCAATATCAATCTCGGTTTCGCTTTTCTCCTCGACAACTTCTATATCGCTACTTGAACGATACAATGAAAAAAGTGCGCCCGAAATTAAAGCAAAACCAATAAACGCCAAAATAAGTGCTGTCATAGAAGAATTCTTTTTCATTCCAATCAACTTGGTTACAATATACAAATGGTGATATTTAGACAAAAATAAATATAAGATAACAACTTTTGTGAGATATTTAAAATAGTTCTTAACATAGAAATAAACTATTTTATTTGGAAATTAGATTGATTTTTTGGAATGTGAATTTAAAACAACAGTACTTTAGAACTACGAATTTAATAGAAGACCATTACTAATTAGCCCCGATTGCAACGGCATCCTTTTTTACAGTATTGTTTTTTTTTAAACAATACTGTAAAAAAGATATAGTGGAAAGCGGGAAAAAGGTTTACAAAAATACCCAAGCCTTTCGCTCCTAGAAATAAAAAAAGTCCAAACTTTCGTTTGGACTTTTTGTGCGGATAA
>NZ_DQDX01000072.1:3713-23886 GCF_003525665.1 Flavobacterium sp. | reverse complement strand
GGCAGCGTCAGATGTGTATAAGAGACAGCAACAAAATACAAGAGAAATTATTTGCTATGATGAGACTATTTGTAGTAACTTAAAAAAATCAAGTATATTTTTATATAAAACAAAAAAAATCAAGCAATCAATAATCTCAAAAGAATATAACGTTACAGATTTTAGTAATGTCAGAATGAATTTTGGTGATGGTGATTGTTCATTTGCATAATATTTATAAAATATTTATATCCAATAGTATAATATTAAATTTCAATGTGTCTAAATATTATAAAATAAATATTTCGAGCCCTGTAAAGGGTTGAAAAATATCTAACTAATTGAAAATCAATTATTACGGTTCGATATTTTGTCAATATGGGGAGCTTTTTAAAAATCCAGTTTATTTATTTAGACTGGATTTTTTGTTTTTAGGAATATCCATTGTTTATGAGAAGCTTTTATAAAAGATGTTTTTTTAGTAGTTTCTTTGTTTCGTAAACAGCAATAAAAAAAAAGGCATACTCTTCAGCATACCTTTTATTCCGACTATAAAGGATTATTTCCTTATTCCTTCAACAAATCCTTCAATAGATTCTCTACTCGTTCCATTATGATTCAAATGTTTTATAAACGCACTTCCAATAATTGCTCCCGAACCAAATTCGCAAACTGTTTCAAAAGTCTTTTTATCATGAACACCAAATCCTATTAAATGTGGATTTTGTAATTTCATGCTTTGTATGCGTTGATAATAATCCGTTTGAAAAGTTATTGCATTCGTGCTTCCTGTAATGCTATTAGAAGAAACCAAATAAATAAATCCCGAAGAATAACTATCCAATTGCTTAATACGTTCTTCTGAAGTTTCTGGTGTTATCAACAAGACATTTGAAACTTGATTTACTTCACACAATTCTTTAAAATTCGAAAGATAATAATGCAATGGCATATCTGGAATGATAATTCCGTCAACACCAACTTGTGCGCATTTTTCTATAAATTCTTTTTCGCCAAATTGCAACACTACATTCAAATAACCCATCAATACAATTGGTTTTTGAGTTATGTTTCGAAGCGATTGTAATTGTTCGAATAGAAGATTTAAAGTCATTCCGTTTTCAATCGCCGTTCCACTACTTTCCTGAATAACTGGTCCATCTGCCAAAGGATCAGAGTACGGAAATCCAATTTCAATCATATCAACATCGCTTGCATCTAAATGTTTTAAAATGGTAAGCGTATCGTTCAAATTTGGAAATCCTGCCGTAAAGTACAACGACAAAATGTTCTCTTTTTTGGTTTCAAATAAATTTTGGATTCTATTTTTCATCTGTTCTGTAATTTTGTAATGTTGCCAAATCTTTGTCGCCTCTTCCTGATAAATTTACGACCACAACATCGGTAGTTTTCAATTTCATTTTATGCAAATACGCCAAAGCATGTGCCGATTCAATAGCCGGAATAATACCTTCTATTCGAGACAAATCGTAAGCCGCTTGCATCGCTTCTTCATCGGTTATTGAAACTACTTCTGCCTTTTTAGTATCATGCAAATACGAGTGAATCGGACCAATTCCAGGATAATCCAATCCTGCTGAAATCGAATGTGGTTCAACAATTTGTCCATCATCGGTTTGAATTAAATAAGTTTTACTTCCGTGAATGATTCCTTTTTTACCCAAAGCAATTGTTGCTGCGGTTTTCCCAGAATGAACACCTAAACCGCCAGCTTCCACAGCAATTAATTGTGTTTTTCCATTATCAATAAAATGATAAAAAGCTCCAATTGCATTGCTTCCACCGCCAAGGCAAGCCACAACATAATCTGGGTTTTCATCGCCTGTTTTTTCTTTCAATTGGATTTTGATTTCTTCACTAATCACCGATTGAAATTGCGCAACCAAATCAGGATAAGGATGCGGACCAACAACTGAACCAATAATGTAATGCGTTCCAACCGGATCGTTTATCCAAGCTCGGATAGCTTCGTTTGTTGCATCTTTCAAGGTTTTACTTCCGCTAGTTGCAGGTTGAATTTTCGCACCCAAAAGGCGCATGCGTTCAACATTTGGTTTTTGGCGTTCAATGTCAATTTCGCCCATATAAATTGTGCAATCTAAACCTAATAAAGCACAAGCAGTAGCAGTTGCAACTCCATGTTGTCCAGCACCAGTTTCTGCAATAATTCTTTTTTTATTTAATCTTTTGGCTAACAAAACTTGCCCAATAGCATTATTAATTTTGTGCGCACCAGTGTGATTCAAATCTTCTCTTTTCAGATAAATTTGCGCTTGGAATTGTTCCGATAAATTCTTGGAAAAATACAATGGTGTTGGTCGTCCAACATAATCTTTTAATAACAATTTGAATTCTTTTTGAAAGTCTTCTGTTGCTATGATTTGCAAATAATTTTGTTGCAATTCCAATACGTTTGGATACAACATTTCAGGTACAAATGCACCGCCAAATTCGCCATAAAATCCGTTTTCATCAGGTTGTAAAGTCGTTTTCATCGTCTTCTTATTTTTTCTATTAATTCACTAACTTCTTCAGTAATTTTTTTAGTATTTGAATCTTCTAATCTGCTATTGAAATCCAATCCTGCTAACATCGGATACTTATTAAATTTAAGCTTACCGATAGTATGAATGCTTAATCCGCCACTTAAAATAAATGGTTTTGATAAAGTATAATTTTCTAATAATTCCCAATCAAATGTTTTTCCACTTCCACCATATTTCGGAGTTTTTGTATCAAATAAAAAGTAATCGCATACTTTTTCATAAGGCACAACTTCATTAAAATTGAAATAAGGATCTACCGAAAATACTTTAATCACATTGATATTATTTTCTTTTAAAACTTCACAATCAGCAACCGATTCATTTCCGTGTAATTGAATAAAATCAAACGAAAATTGCTTTTGAATTGTTATAATTCGATTAACATCTTCATTTACAAAAACCGCAACTTTTTTTATATTTTCAGGTAATTTTTCTAACGATTTAGTTGAAAAATCTTCACCAACATAACGCTTCGATTTTGGGTAAAAAATAAATCCCATATAATCGGGTTGCAATGCGCCGACTTCAAGTATATTTTTCGGAAATTTCATTCCGCAAATCTTTATTTTCATAATAATTGTTGAATTAAATTTTTACATTTTTCTGACGGATTTTCTTCTTTCATAAAATATTCTCCCATTAAAAATCCATTAAATCCATTGGCTTGCAAAAGCTGAATTGTTTCTAAAGAATTGATGCCACTTTCTGCAATTTTAACACTCGATTTAGGTAACAATTGCGCCAATTTTATACTGTTTTCAACGGAAACTTCAAACGAATTTAGATTGCGATTGTTGATTCCGATTAAATCAAAATTCAAATTCATGTTCTCTAAAATCTCAGCTTCATTTTGGGTTTCTAGAAAAACTTCCATTCCTAATTCGTGTGCCAAATTGGTATAGGATTGCATTTGTTTTTTGGTCAAAATTTTAGCAATCAACAAAATCACATCCGCGCCCATCGCTTTCGATTGAATAATTTGGTATTCATCGACCATAAAATCCTTTCGCAACATCGGAATAGTATTGTTTTTTCGAGCCAATTCAAAGTCGTTAGTTCTTGCTCCGAAAAAATCTACATCTGTCAAAACCGATAATCCAGAAACGGTTGCATTGGCATAACCTTGCGTAACTTCAACCACATTGGCATCCAAATTAATGTTTCCTTTAGCAGGAGATTTTCGCTTGAATTCGGCAATAATTCCGCCAGTAACCGAACTTTCAATGGCTTTTCTCAAAGAATGTGTCGCCGAATTAAACAATGGTTGTTCTTCTAAAAATGAAATAGAAAATTGCGCTTTTAAATTGGCAACTTCTTTTAATTTTTGTGCTTTTATAGTATCTAAAATATTCATTGAATTTCTTTTAATCGGTTAAACGAATTCTTTGCTTTCAATCCGAAAAGTGATTCTTTTGCTTGATCGAATGCTTCTTCAAAATTCAGATTTGGATGATACGTTTGAATCGCCAAAGCAGCGTTTATCAAAACCACATTATTCTGTGATTCAGTTCCTTTTCCGTCAATAATTGTAGTAAAAATTGCTGCAGCTTCTTCTAAAGTTTCGCCGCCATACAATTCGGAAAAAGCAACGTTTTTCAAACCAAAATCTTTGGCTTCTATGAAACGTTCGCCTGTATTTGTAATCAACTTGGTTTTGTCTGTCAGCGTTACTTCGTCAAAACCATCCAAACCATAAATTACGGTGTATTGACTGTTTTCTTCTTGCAACAAATACTGATACATTCGCGCCAATTCTAAACTAAAAACGCCAGTCATTTGTACTTTTGGAAACGCCGGATTCACTAATGGACCAAGCATGTTAAAGAAAGTTTTAATACCTAATTCTTTACGAATCGGACCAACGGCTTTCATCGCAGGATGAAATAATGGCGCGTGTAAAAAACAGATGTTGGTTTCTTGAATTTGTTGTTTCAAAATAGTTTCATCGGTTTGAAAAACAACGCCTAAAGTTTCTAACACATTAGATGAGCCCGAAATAGACGAAACGCCATAATTTCCATGTTTCGCCACTGGAATTCCTGCACCAGCAACTACAAAAGAAGTAAGAGTTGAAATGTTAAATGTGTTTTTTCCATCGCCACCAGTTCCACAAACATCCATCGGATTGTAAGCTGACAAATCGATTTTATGGCACAAATTCAGTAACGCTTCTCTAAATCCTAAAAGTTCTTCGAGCGTAATATTTCGCATGATAAAAACCGTCAAGAAAGAAGCAATTTGACTTGGGTTGTATTTTCCTAAAGCGATGTCGGTAAGCACTTGTTTGGCCTCGTCTTTCGTTAGGGTTTTATGTTTGAATAAAGGTTCTAATATTGTTTTCATTTTAATTATTTATCCAATTAGTAAGTATCGTTTTTCCGTTTTCTGTGAGAATTGATTCAGGATGAAATTGCAATCCGCGGACATCGTATTTTTTATGTTTTATTGCCATGATATTTCCCAATTCGTCTTTGGCAAGAATTTCTAAATCATCCGATATTGTTTCAGAAACAACCCAAGAATGATAATGTCCAATCTTAAACTGTTTTGGAAGATTTTCAAATAAATAATCCTCTTTTAGAATTTCAATTTCTGAAGCAACTCCATGAAGTGGTTCTGATAAATTGATTAAATTAGTTCCAAAATGTTCTGCAATGGCTTGATGACCGAGACAAATTCCTAGTATGCTTTTTATGGAAGCAAATTCAGATAATAATTGTGGCATCATTCCAGCATTTTTTGGAATTCCTGGTCCAGGCGAAAGCACAATTTTATCGTACTGATGGATATACGAAAAATCGAGTTGATCGTTTTTAACGACATCAATTTCTGCAACACCAATTTCATAAAGCAAATGCACAATATTGTACACAAACGAATCGTAATTATCTACTACAAGTATTTTCATCTTTATATATTTTGAGCTAGTTGAATCGCTTTTCGAAGTGCCGAAAGTTTAGTTTCTACTTCATTCAATTCACTGTTAACATCTGATTTTGTTACAATTCCGCAACCTGCTTGATACGTCAATTGATTGTTTCTACTCACAAACGAACGAATAAAAATTGCATGATTAAATCCGCCATTGAGTCCGATTATACCAACCGTTCCACCATAAAATCCGCGTGATTGTGGTTCGTATTGATCTATTAATTGCATCGCTTTGTGTTTTGGTGCACCAGATAAAGTTCCAGCTGGATAAGTGTCACCAAGAATTTTAATCGGATTATATTCGGGTTGTAATTCGGCACTAACTTTAGAAACCATGTGAATCACATGCGAGTAATATTCGATTTTTTTGAAACTTTCGACTACTACTTTTTTACTCGATTTGCTCAAGTCGTTTCTTGCCAAATCGACTAACATAATGTGTTCAGCATTTTCCTTTGGGTCGGCCAAAAGTGCTTCGGCTAACAGCGCATCCTCCGTATCGTTTCCTGTTCTTTTGAATGTTCCAGCAATCGGATTAATGATGGCTTTTTGGTCGTTTATTGTCAGTTGTGCTTCGGGTGAAGAACCAAATAATTTAAAATTTCCGTAATCAAAATAAAATAAATACGGTGATGGATTGATTGAACGCAACGCTCTGTAAACATTGAATTCGTCACCTTTAAATTGCTGTTTGTATTTTCTAGAAAGTACTATTTGAAACACATCGCCAACAAAACAATGTTCTTGACCTTTTTTAATTGCTTCTAAAAAATCATCGTTTGTGAAATTCGATTCTTCGTCATTTTGAAGAGAAAATTTAAACTGTGTCACCGAACGATTGTTGATGATTTCCTGAATTTTCTCCAAATTAGAAACTTCATTTTCTTGCAAATGTTCTAACAAAAAGAGTTCGTTATTGAAGTGATTGAAGACGATCGTATAACGAAATAAATGGTATTGAATCAACGGCAAATCGAAATCGTTGTTACTAATAGCAATGTCCTCAAATAGTGGAATTGCATCGTAACTGGTGTAGCCAAACAATCCCAATGTTTCAAATCCAAGGTTTAAATCGGACACGGAAAATGATTTTGAAAACTGATTTAACTCAGATGCCATTTCAATTTCTGAAGTTGGTTTTGCAACCGTTTTTTTATCTGGAAAAGTGATTGTAGTTTGATTTGCATCAGCAATAAAGGATGCAATTGGATCCAAACAAATATAAGAATAGCTGTTTTCTTTGCTTTTATAATCGGAGCTTTCTAATAGAAAACTATTGGAAAACTGATCGCGTATTTTTAAATACAAACCAACTGGCGTATGCGTGTCGCTCAGGGTTTTGATTACTTTGGTTTGAAAATTATATAACATGATAATTGAATTTTGAAAAAAATTTGGACATAAAAAAAACCCGCTTGGAAAAGCGGGTTTGACGATATTGTAGAGATTTACAAATAGCAGTTACCAACCAATTCCAAGAACGGAGTTAGTCATGTGCCACCAATTTGTATTTTGTATCTTGTTCATCATAATTGGTACAAACGTATTGAATTATTTTGTTGCAATGGCACTATTTTTTAAATTTTAACATTTGTTCTATGAAATTATTTCTTCATTCTGCGCATCAATTCTTGTTCTATATCATTTAATTTCAGATTTTTAGCTTGAAGCAAAATCAAATAATGAAACAACAAATCGGCAGCTTCACCAATAAACAAATCTTGATTATCGTCTTTGGCTTCAATTACTAATTCCACAGCTTCTTCACCTACTTTTTGGGCCATTTTGTTGATGCCTTTTTGATAAAGTGAGGCAACATACGATTCTGAACTTGGGTTTGCAATGCGGTTTTCAATGACGTTTTCCAATTCGTTAAGAAAAGAGATTTGTGGTTCTGTTGCAAAACAAGAAGTCGTTCCGTTGTGGCAAGTTGGTCCGTTTGGAATTACTTGAATTAGCAATGCATCTTGATCACCATCTTCTTTTATGGAAACTACTTTTAGAAAATTTCCAGACGTTTCACCTTTGGTCCACAATCTATTTTTACTTCTACTGAAGAACGTTACCACATTTTCAGTTTGTGTTTTTTGTAACGCTTCTTCGTTCATGTAACCCAACATTAAAACTTGTTGTGTTTCGTTATTTTGGATAATTACTGGAATTAATCCGTTGTTTTTTGAGAAATCTACATTCATCTGATGGGAATATTTTGAGTTTTTAAAACGTTTTTTAATTCGGAAATCGGCACTTCATTAAAGTGAAAAATACTGGCTGCTAATCCGGCGCTGACTTCAGTTTTGGTAAATAAGTCTATAAAATGCTGCGAATTTCCTGCGCCACCAGAAGCAATAACTGGAATTGAAACCACTTTACTAATTTCATTTGTAATTTCTAATGCAAATCCATCTTTGGAACCATCGTTGTTCATTGAAGTTATTAGTAATTCTCCAGCGCCTAATTCTTCTACTTTTTTCGCCCAATCAATAGCTAAAATCCCTGTTGATTCTGTTCCGCCTTTTATGAAAACAAACCAATCATTATCTAATTTTTTGATGTCAATCGCAACCACTAAACTTTGACTTCCAAAAGCATCTGAAATTTGCGTAATCAATTCCGGATTCAAAACGGCAGCCGAATTGATACTCACTTTATCCGCGCCAGATTGCAATAATAATCGTGCATCTTCAACCGATTGAATTCCGCCACCAACGGTAAATGGAATATTGATTTCTTTTGACAATTGCGTTACCATTTCGGCCAATGTTTTTCGCTTTTCCAATGTCGCGCTGATGTCTAAAAACACCAACTCGTCTGCTCCATTTTTTGAATAAAACGAGGCAAGTTCCACTGGATTTCCAGCATCTTTTAATTCCAAAAATTGAACGCCTTTTACCACGCGTCCATCTTTAATATCCAAGCACGGAATGATTCTTTTCTTTAACATAATTCGCGTAAGTTTTCGATTTTTATTGTGCCTTCATACAATGCTTTTCCGATGATTGCGCCTTCGCAACCTATAGTTTTTAAAAGTTCTAAATCGGAAATCGTTGTAACGCCACCACTTGCGATTAAGTTGACTTTTGTCTTTTCTAAAATATTAGAATACAATTCATTAGAAGTTCCTTCCAGCATTCCGTCTTTAGAAATATCGGTGCAAATAACTGTTGAAATTCCTTTTGAAACGTAGTCTGAAATATAATCTACAACATCTAATTCTGAAGTTTCTAACCAACCATGAGTGGCAATTTTTCGGTTCAAACAATCGGCACCTAAAATGATTTTGTCGCTTCCAAATTCTGTTAACCATTCTAAAAATTCAATTGGATTTTTCGCAGCAATA
The DNA here is from genome assembly GCF_003525665.1 of Flavobacterium sp. Taxonomy (GTDB): domain Bacteria; phylum Bacteroidota; class Bacteroidia; order Flavobacteriales; family Flavobacteriaceae; genus Flavobacterium. The sequence continues at coordinate 15,069 of NZ_DQDX01000072.1, read as the reverse complement.
CTTCCACCAGTAATTTGATTGGCTCCGTTTTCAAAAGCAATTTCTAAATCATTTCGTTGTTTCAATCCACCACCAAAATCGATTTTCAAATTAGTTTTTGTTGCAATTTGATACAATATTTTGTGGTTGACAATTTGGTTGGATTTTGCGCCGTCCAAATCCACTAAATGCAAATATTGGATGCCGTTATCTTCAAAATATTTGGCAACTTCTAATGGATTTTCGTTGTATATTTTTTGCGTGGCATAATCGCCTTTGGTCAATCGGACGCATTTTCCGTTGATGATGTCTATTGCTGGAATGATTCTCATAATTTCAAAAAGTTTAGTAAAAGTTGTTCGCCTACGCTAGATGATTTTTCTGGATGAAATTGTGAGGCGTAGAAATTATTCTTTTGCATCGAAGCACTAAACGGAACGATATAATCGCAAACCGCTGTGGTTTCTTGACAGATTTCAGCATAAAAACTGTGTACAAAATAGAAATTTTCATCGGCTGAAATTCCGTTATACAATTCAGAATTTAACTTTGAAATGTTGTTCCAACCCATGTGTGGCACTTTTAATTTGGGTTCAAATTTCTTTACTGTTGCTTCAAAAACTCCTAAACATTCTGTATTGCCTTCTTCCGAAAATTGGCACATCAACTGTTGCCCGAGACATATTCCCAAAACCGGTTGTGTGAGGTTTTTGATTACTTCATCTAAACCTTTTTCTTTAAGGTAGTTCATTGCTGAACTAGCTTCGCCAACACCAGGAAAAATTACTTTTTCGGCTTGTTTCAAAATCGTTTCATCATCGGTTACAACACAAGAATAACCCAATCGTTCGACCGCGTTTTTCACCGAAGTAATGTTGCCAGCGTTATATTTTACTATTGCTATCATAGAATTCCTTTTGTGCTTGGTATGCCGTTTGTACCATCTTTTTGTACTGCCATTTTTATCGCTTTTGCAAATGCTTTAAAAATGGATTCTATTTTGTGGTGTTCGTTTTCGCCTTCACTTTTGATGTTTAAATTGCATTTGGCACCATCGCAAAATGATTTGAAAAAGTGTGAGAACATTTCGGTTGGCATTTCTCCTATTTTTTCTCTGCTGAATTTGGCATCCCAAACCAACCACGAACGACCGCCAAAATCTAATGCAACTTGCGATAAACAATCGTCCATCGGAAGTAAAAATCCGTAACGAGTAATGCCTTTTTTAGAACCCAAAGCTTGTGCAAAAACGTCTCCTAAAGCAATTCCGACATCTTCAATTGTGTGGTGTTCATCCACATACAAATCGCCTTTTACGTTGATGTTCAAATCGATGTTTCCGTGTTTGGCAATTTGGTCTAACATATGATCAAAAAACCCTAAACCGGTGCTGATGTTGCTTTTTCCGCTTCCATCCAAATTTATTTCTACTGCAATTTCGGTTTCTTTTGTTTTTCTAATTAATTTTCCAACTCGAGGTTGTTCCTTCAAAAATTGATAAATGGTTTCCCAAGATGTCGTTGATAAAGTAGCTCGTTCATTTGCAGAAGCAGAAATAAAAATCGCCTGACTTCCTAAATTTTCTGCCAGTTGAATATCAGTAACTCTGTCTCCGATTACTACCGAGTTTTTCAAATCATAATTACCTTTGATGTACTGTTGCAATAAAGCAGTTCCGGGTTTTCTTGTTGGTAAATTTTGCTCTGGAAATGACACATCAATAATAACATCAGAAAATTGAATTCCTTCGTTTTCAAACGCTTTCATCATTTTATTTTGTGCTGGCCAAAACGTGTTTTCCGGAAACGAATCGGTTCCCATTCCATCTTGATTGGTTACCATGACCAACTCATAATCGAGTTCTTTTGCAATGCGTGATAAGTACTGAAAAACCTGTGGATAAAACTCCAATTTTTCCAAACTATCGACTTGAAAATCGATTGGTGGTTCGATGATTAACGTGCCGTCTCTGTCTATAAATAAAACTTTTTTCATGATGTAACTAATTGTAATGCGTAGACTAATTGTTGGTTTTCTCTTGGTGTTCCAATGGTAATTCGTATGGTATTTTCAACTACCGAACTTCGGTTGCGTGTAATGATTTGTTGTTCGATTAAACTGTTGTAAATGGCTGTTGCGTTTTCCATTTCGACCAATAAAAAATTGGCTTCCGATGGGTAAATTTTAGCAACAAAATCCAATGCTAAAAGTGATTGTTTCAGCAACTCACGTTCCGATTTTATTAGCTGGACATTCGATTTAAATTCGTCATCGCTAGCTAATGATTGTACCGCAGCTTCTTGATTCAATTGACTCACATTATAAGGCGGTTTAACCTTATTCATCACTGAAATTATCGTTTCATTTGCATAAGCAATTCCAACTCGAACTGCTGCCAAACCTCGAGCTTTACTAAACGTTTGTGATACAATTAAATTCGGAAATTGTTTGATTTTTGAAACTAAAGATGGTTGTTCACTAAAGTCAATATATGCTTCGTCTAAAAACACAATTCCGTTGAAATTTTCAATGATGCATTCCAAATTTTCTAAAGAATTTCCTGTCGGATTATTTGGCGAACACAAGTACAAAATTTTGGCATTTTGTGCTAAAATCGCTTCGGTATTCAACTGAAAATCTTCGGTTAATGGAATTGAAATTATATTTAAATTATTGATGTTCGCATACACTTCATACATACCATACGTTGGCGGACAAATGATGATTTGGTCTTCATTCGGTTCGCAAAAAACACGTTGCACCAAATCAATAATTTCATCACTTCCGTTACCAATTAGGATGTTTTCAATTCCGACTTTCTTTTGACTACTTAAAATTTGTTTCAATCGCCATTGGTATGGATCAGGATAACGATTTAGATTCCCAAACGGATTTTCATTGGCGTCCAAAAAGATACCTTGGTTGCTTTTGTACTCGTCGCGCGCACTCGAATAAGGCGTAAGCGAGAGAATATTTTTTCGAATTAAATTAGTGATATTATCCATTTTGTAATTTTTTTAATCGGATGGAAACAGCGTTTTTGTGTGCGTCTAATTGTTCGGCTGCAGCCATAATTTCTATTGTTGGTCCGAGATTTTGAATGCCTTGTGATGTTAATTTTTGAATCGTAATTTTCTTTACAAAACTGTCTAACGAAACGCCACTGTAATTTTTAGCATAACCATTGGTTGGCAAAGTGTGATTCGTTCCGCTAGCATAATCTCCAGCACTTTCACAACTGAAATTTCCGAGGAAAATTGAACCTGCATTTTCGATTAAATTGATTTTATCTTCAGCATTTTCAATAGCTAAAATCAAATGTTCTGGTGCGTAAAAATTACTGAATTCGATTGCTGTTTGAATGTCTTCAAATACCAAAGCACGACTGTTTTCTAATGCTTTTTCCACCGTTGCTTGTCTTGGCAAAATGGCCTTCTGATTTTCGATAGCTAATGTCACTTTTGAAACAATTTCTTCTGAATTTGTAACTAAAATTACTTGACTATCACCACCATGTTCCGCTTGTGAAAGTAAATCGGATGCCACGAATTCTGGGTCGCCTGTTTCGTCAGCAATTACTAATAACTCACTTGGTCCAGCTGGCATATCGATAGCTAAGCCAAGTTGTTGCGCATATTGTTTGGCGGCAGTTACGTATTGATTTCCTGGTCCGAATATTTTAGAAACTTTCGGGATTTCATCGGTTCCAAAAGTCAATGCTGCAATGGCTTGTATACCTCCAACTTTATACATTTGAGTTACGCCTGTCAGTTGTGCTGCATATAAAATTGCTGGATTGATGTTGCCGTTTTTATCTGGTGGCGAACACAAAATAATGTTCTTGCAACCAGCCAATTTTGCCGGGATTGCCAACATCAAAACTGTTGAAAAAAGTGGTGCTGTTCCGCCTGGAATATAAATTCCGATAGTATCGATGGCACGACTTTCTCTCCAACAAAAAACTCCCGAAGTAGTTTCAATTTTATTCGGAATTTCTTTTTGTGAACTGTGGAATTTCGAAATATTATCAGCTGCAACTTGAATGGCATTTTTTAAATCAGATGGAATTTGGGCAACCGCATTTTCAATTTCTGATGTCGTAACTGCGAAATTTTCTATCGATACGCCATCAAAATAACTCGTGTATTTTTTTACAGCTTTGCTTCCGTTTTTTTGGATGTCGTTAAAAACAGCTTTTACGGTTTCGTTCAAATCGGCAGTGGCAACTGTTTTGCGTTTTGCCAATTCGTACCACTGTTCTGCATTTGGATTTATGTAAGTTTTCATAATAAATTATAGTTTAGATTATTTTGTCATTTCGACGAAGGAGAAATCACATAATGTGAGTAACTTGTGTGATTCTTCGTTCCTCAGAATGACAAAAAGCAGCTGTTATCGGATCATTTTTTCTATTGGAATAATTAAAATTCCTTCTGCGCCGAGATTTTTGAGTTGTTCAATAATTTCCCAATAATCGTCTTCTTTTATAACCGAGTGCAAACTGCTCCAATCTTTATTTACTAATGGTAAAATGGTTGGTGATTTCATTCCTGGTAACAAAGAACAAATACGTTCAATTGCAGAATTTGGTGCGTTTAGCAAAATATATTTGTTCTGTTTACCTTCACGAACGGCTTGCATTCTGAACAATAATTTATCAAGAATTGCTTGATTTTCTGATGTCAGATTTGGATTTGAAATTAAAACGGCTTCACTTTTAGTTACTGTTGCTACTTCTTTCAATCCGTTCATTAAAAGTGTACTTCCTGTACTTACAATATCAAAAACGGCATCGGCTAGACCTATACTTGTGGCAATTTCAACGCTTCCGCTAATTTCTTCTATAAAAACGGTGATGTTGTTTTTGGCAAAAAAATCAATCAGAATTTTAGGATAACTGGTTGCAATTCGTTTGCCTTGGAAATAGTTTAAATCGGTGTAAACTTCATCTTTTGGGATTGCTAATGACATTCTACAACCTGCAAAACCTAATTGCTGAATTATTTTTACTTCTTTGTCTTTTTCCCAAACTTCATTTTCACCAAGAATTCCGATATCGGCAACGCCTTGTTCTACATATTGTGGAATATCGTCATCACGTAAGAATAAAATCTCAACTGGGAAATTTTGTGCAACGGCTTTTAGTTTTCGTTCGCCATTAGAAATTTTGATGCCACATTCTTCTAGAAGTTGTAGTGATTTTTCGCTTAGTCGGCCACTTTTTTGAACTGCAATTTTTAAAGTACTCATTTTTTAATTTTGGATAAAATCTGAATGTACTGCGATGGGCTGAAAAACAAAAAACCGTCTAAGTACACTCAGACGGTTTTTAATTATGTTGATTTGATTAGATACAATACATCATTAACTCGCCTGGTTGCAAGAATGATGATGATGTAATTGTGAAATAATCGCGTTCATTGTTTTATTTTGATAGGGCAAAACTAGACATAACTTTTGGATTGAAAACTATATTTTATAAAATTTAACATTTGTTGAAACGAATTCAAGTTGAGTTCCTGTAACAAATAAGGTTAATAAGCAACAAATAGTAATTATAATTCAAAATTCAGTAAATTAGCTTATTAACAAATCAAACTAGAATATGAAAAACATTAAATTAACGCTTCTTGCAGCCACAGTTTTATTGGCATCGTGCGATAAAAAGCCTGAATTACTTTCGGGAATTACCAAGAAAAATATGGATACTCTTGTAAATCCAGGAGATAATTTTGAGCAATATGTAAACGGAACTTGGAAAAAAACTAATAAAATTCCTGCAGATAAAGCATCTTATGGAGCGTTTGATATCCTTTATGATCAATCTCAAAAAGATGTAAAAGCGATTATTGAAGAAGCTTCAAAAGGAACTTTCGCTGATGGTAGCGATGAACAAAAAATTGGTGATTACTACAACTCTTTTTTAAACAGAAAAGATCGTGATGCCAAAGGAATTTCTCCAATTCAAAACGAAATAAAAGAAATTGATGCTATTGCAAATTATTCTGATTTAGCTGCTTATTTTGGAAAAGCTAATAAAAATGGAGTTTCTATTCCGTTTTCGGTTGCGGTTACTGAAGATTTTAAAGATCCTAAGAAGTATACTTTAATGACTTGGCAAGGCGGATTAGGTTTGCCTGAGCGTGAATATTATCTTCAGAATGATGCTAAAATGACTGATATTCGTAAGAAATACGTTTCTCATGTTGAAAAAATGTTACAATTAGGTGGCATTGCAAATCCGGCTGAAAGCGCTAAAAAAATCATGGCGTTGGAAACCACTTTGGCTACCAATCACATGAAAAAAGAAGATACTAGAAATACTGCAGCTTTATATAACAAATATGCAACAGCAGATTTAAAAACATTAATGCCCGATTTTGATTGGACTGCCATGTTTAAAAATGCTGGAATTGACAAAGAAAAAAGTATTGTCGTTTCTCAAGTAGCTTACACTAAAAGTTTGAACAACATTATTAAAACTACTCCAATTGATACTTGGAAAACGTATTTAAAATGGGGTTTAATTAATGATAGAGCCAACAGTTTAACATCGGCTTTAGACAAACAAAATTTTGAATTTTACAGTAAAACATTGTACGGAACTGAAGCCCAAGAAGAAGATTGGAAAAGAGCCGTTAATGCTGTAAATGGTGGTTTAGGAGAAATTGTTGGTAAAGTTTATGTGAAAAAACACTTTACTCCAGAAGCTAAAGAGCGCATGACCGGAATGGTGAAAAACCTTTTAAAAGCGTATGCAGAAAGTATCAAAAATTTAGATTGGATGAGTGCCAATACTAAAAAAGAAGCTTTGGCAAAAGTGGATAAATTCATGATTAAAATTGGTTATCCAGATACTTGGAGAGATTATTCTTCATTGAAAGTAGCGAAGAATGATTTGTATGGTAACAAGCAACGTGCTAGAGAATTTGAATACAATAGAATGATTGCTAAATTGGGCAAGCCAGTTGATAGAACCGAATGGGGAATGACACCACAAACGGTAAATGCCTACTACAACCCAACGTTGAACGAAATTGTATTTCCTGCAGCAATTTTACAACCGCCTTTCTTTAATTTAGAAGCTGATGATGCTGTAAATTATGGTGGAATTGGAGCTGTTATTGGTCATGAAATTGGTCACGGATTTGACGATCAAGGAAGTACATTTGATGGTGATGGAGTAATGAAAAACTGGTGGACGCCAGCCGATTTAACTGCTTTTCAAGCAAGAACAAAAGCATTGGTAGATCAATACAATTCGTTTAAAGCGTTTCCAGATTTGAATGTAAATGGTTCGTTTACTCTTGGTGAAAATATTGGAGATTTAGGTGGATTGAGCATTGCAATTAAAGCTTACAAAATGTCACTTAACGGAAAAGAAGCTCCAGTTATGGATGGTTTCACCGGAATTCAAAGAGTATTTTTGGGTTGGGGACAAGTTTGGTTAGACAAATCTAGAGAAGAAGCTTTGAGAAATCAAATTGCTGGTGATCCGCATTCGCCTGCTAAGTTTAGAATTAATGGTGTTGTTAGAAACATTCCAGAATTCTACGAAGCATTCAAAATCAAACCAACCGATTCACTTTATTTAGCTCCAGAAAAACGAGTTAAAATTTGGTAATCAAAAAATAATAACACTACAAGTCCAGCAGCAATGTTGGACTTTTTTTATTATCAAAATTCAAATTAAAGATTTCTACAATTTCGCCAATCTGTTTTCCAAAACAAAAATCAATTCCAAACCATCCGATAAAAAAATTTCGAATAATTAGCTTCTCAAATCACAATCCAACCTTTACAAAATTGTAAAATCAATTTTAACACAACATCACGCCGTAACATTTTATATACATTCAGGCATTCGTTTTTGATAAATCATTGTTTTTTAGATAATCCTATAGTAACAATCACGTTGCACTTTTGTAGCTACTAAAAAACAACGCTATTATGTACAAAAACTACCTATCTAAAGGAGTCTTTTTTCTCCTATTAATCCTTTGTCAATTCTCACATGGGCAGACTTTATTGCACTATTGGAATTTTAATAATCCGGCTTCTATTGCAACAATTACAACTCCATCACAAACAATTGGTGGCGCAACTTTAAATGCAATTCCTGGTGGAATAAGCGCGATTGAATTTGCTGGTGGAACAGGTCAAAACTTCAATGTTCTTAACCTAAATGCTCAAAACAGCGATGCATCTGGAACCCATTTGCGTTTCAATGATCCAATTGGTGGCGCATTAGAATTTGCTTTGCCAACTTCAGGTTACCAAAACATTATCGTGAAATTTGCAACTCGTCGCTCAGGTTCTGGAGCAGGAACTCAAACATGGTCATATTCATTAGACGGAACAACTTACACTACTTTTGGAACAATACTTCCAAATAACGGTGATCCAGCTTTAGCAACTTTAGATTTTACTTCAATTACTGGCGCAAACAACAATCCAAATTTCAAACTAAAAGTTGAATTCTCACAAGGTTCTGGTGGAACTGTTGGAAACAATCGATTTGATAATTTTACTATAGAAGGAACAACATTTGGCGGACCTGATACCATTGCTCCATCGGTAACTTTTAGCCCAATAAATGCGGCAACTAACGTAGCAACAACAAGCAATCTGACGATAAATTTCAGTGAAAACATTCGCTTAATTGATAATTCGGCAATCAATAATACCAACGTAGATGCTTTAATCGAATTGCGATTAAATAATGCTACAGGAACTTTGGTACCATTTGACGCAACCATTTCGGGAACAATCATTACAATTGATCCAGCTCTAAATTTGGCTAATAGTCAAGTTTATTATTTGGCTTTATTACCAAATACTATCGAAGATTTAAGCAATAATACCATTACAACTTTACAATCTGTTAGTTTTACAACTGGAAGTCCGACGGCAGCATTTGCTTCTAATTTTGTTACAGTAAACGAAACAGCAGGAACGTTATCTTTTGCAATTACTTTATCAAGTCCAACAACGAGTTCAGTTGATTTAGTTGTTAAAACCGCACCATTTAGTACTGCTAATTCTAGCGATTTTACATTGGCTACGCAAACGTTGAACTTCACAGGAACAAGTGCGTTGACACAAACAATTACTATTCCGATTATTGATGATACTTTAGAAGAACAACAAGCAGAATATTTTGTTTTGAGTTTAGAAAATCCGGTAGGTTTAGCAATTACAGGAACGCCAACTGCAACGATTTTCATTAAAGATAACGATCGTTTAGCACCAACGCCAAGCAATCAAATTGAATTGAATTACATTGGAAGTTTCGACCCATCAGGAACAAATACAAGTACTTGCGAGATTGTGGTTCACGATCCAACATCGCAACGTTTATTTACTACAAGCGCTGTTGCAGGATTTCTTGACATCATTAATTTCTCTAATCCAACTGCGCCAACGGTGATTTCATCAATCAATATGAATCCTTATGGTGGTGTTACTTCTGTTGCTGTTAAAAACGGAATTGTTGCTGTTGCTTCGCCAAATACTGATGAAACGCTTAATGGTTCTGTTGTATTTTTTGATACCAACGGAGTATTTTTAAAACAAGTAACTGTTGGAGCTTTGCCGGATATGATTACGTTTTCACCAGACGGAACTAAAGTAATGACAGCTAATGAAGGTCAGCCAAACGCTAATTATTCTATCGATCCAGAAGGTTCGGTAAGTGTAATTAATATTTCTGGAGGAATTCCTGCTTTGACTCAAGCCAATGTAACTACGTTATTATTCACAGCTTACAATTCTCAAGAAGCTGCTTTAATTGCATCTGGTGTTAGAAAATTAAAATTGACAAGTACATTGTCTCAAGATTTCGAACCAGAATACATTACAATTAGTGCCGATTCTCAAAAAGCTTATGTTACGCTACAGGAAAACAATGCAATTGCCGAAATCAATTTGGCTACTACTTCTATCACTGATATTTGGGCTTTAGGAACCAAAAATGTAAATACGCCTGGAAACGGAATGGATATATCAGACAACAACGGTCAAGTACTAATTGCAAACTGGCCAATTCAAGCATTTTACATGCCAGATGCTGTTGCAAATTACACTGTTGGTGGAACAAATTATATTGTAACTGCCAACGAAGGTGACGAAAAAGAATACACCGGATTTGCAGAAAGAACTACAGTTGGAGCAGCAACTTATTTATTGGATGCAGTCAATTTTCCAAATGCGAGTGTGTTGAAACAATCGTACAATATGGGACGTTTTAGAGTTTCTAACTTAAGCGGAAATACCGATGCTGATACAGAATTTGAAACAATCAATTCGGTTGGTGCTCGTTCGTTTTCAATTTTTAATGCTACAACGAAACAATTGGTTTATGATAGTGGAGATGATTTTGAAATGTATACTGCTGCCAATCTTCCAACATTATTCAATGCTGATCATGAAGACAACGTTGCTAAAGGAAGAAGTCGTGCGAAAGGTCCAGAACCAGAAGGTGTAACGGTTGCTCAAATTGGAACGGAAACATTTGCTTTCATTTCGTTAGAACGTGTTGGTGGTGTTATGGTTTATAATATTACCAATCCGAACGATGCCGTTTTTGTAGATTATAAAAATAGTAGAAGTACCTCAGCGTATGCTGGTGATCATGGTCCAGAAGGAATTACTTATGTTTCTGGAGCAAATAGCCCAACAGGAACGCCATACATTTTAGTTGCCAATGAAATAAGTGGAACAATCACAATTTATGAAGTAGATACAAACGCATTATCAACACCTGATTTTGAAAATGGTCCAGCAACATTTGTATTGTTTCCAAATCCATCAAACGACAACGGAATAGTATATTTTAATCGTACTGCCGATATTGAGTTGTATGACTTTTCAGGAAAGTTAATTCTAACACAAAAAGGAGCACAAACCATCAATACAAACGGTTTATCAACTGGAATTTACTTAGTAAAAACTGGAGAAGGAATCGTTAAAAAATTAGTTGTGAAATAAAGTTAATTGTGTAGTTTTTTTTCAACTTGAAAACCTCCTGTGCAAAGGAGGTTTTCTTTTTTATTTAACGTTCAAAAGTGAAAATCTATGCTTCGTCTTTCGTATTTTTCACCAATCCAATTCCGGATATGAAAAATATAACACCCAAAACACCGTAGATAATTAAGCCTTTAATATCACGTTCGCTACCTTGCGTTCCAGAGAACAACACCGCTGTATAAATCAATCCCACAATTCCCAATATCGTTAGCACAAAGCCAAAAGTACGTTTCAAATTCATAATCCTTAGTTTTAAATTAATAAGAGAACAAAGGTATCCGCCAACTAATTTATACTGTTATACATTCTGACCTAAAAGTTGTATAATTAGGGTTTAGGGTTTAGGGTT
>NZ_DQDX01000072.1:0-3504 GCF_003525665.1 Flavobacterium sp. | reverse complement strand
TTTCTCAAATCTGTGTTCCAAAAAAAACAAAATCGTCATTAAAAAAACCATGACGTTCCGAGTTTCAAAAACAACTTTCCTTCATTTCGAGTGAATTTGTGCGATACAGCGGAGCAAAATTTTACTGGAAAATTAAGAAGCCTATCTTTTCAAACGTTCTCGATACAATTTTATAAAACAAAAATTAGCATTTTTATTTTATAAAATCACTCGAACTGACGCTGAGAACTATAAAAACAAATCATCTTACTTACACCAACCTCACTTCGAGTGCTCTTGCAAAATTAGGATGGAAAAAAAATTGACCCATGGCTTTTGCCGAACTGAGCGCAGCTAATCGAGAACCTATGAAAACAAATCATCTTACTCACTCTACGGTCACTTCGAGTGATTTTATGTTTTAAAAACGCTAGTTTTTGAAATATAAAATTGTATCGAGAACCTATGAAAACTAAACGTCAAACTCACACTACCGTCACTTCGAGTGATTTTTATAAAAATGCGATTAGCTGTTTTATAAAAATTTTATCGAGAACCTATGAAAACAATTCCACAAAAAAAAAGAGTGACCACAAAGCCACTCTTCTATTCTATCTAAAAACTAATACTTATTTCTTCGGTAACGGCGCACCAACAGCAACCGCGCAATCATGACCTTCTTGACCGTGAGGCGGATTCATTCCCGGAGCTGTAACAGTTGGAGCAATTGGACCAGCATTTGGAGTAGGATTATTATTTACTGTTGTAATAGTAGCACCATTAGTAGTAACCGTTCCTGCTTTTAAATCGGATGAGCTAATTGTTGTACTAGTTGATTTTATTGGTTGCACGCTAGCTTTTCCTGGAGCCGAATTCAATGGCGCACCAACAGGAATTTCACAACGATGTCCTGGCTGACCGTGCGCAGGATTCATTCCTTTAGCTACCGGAGCTGGCGCAGCCACCGTAGCCGTTTGCGTTGTAGTCATCATAGTTGGATTTCCGTTTGTAGCTGGAGTAGTTGCTGTAGCAGCCGGAACTGCAGCTGTATCAATTGGTCCAGAGAAAGAATCTGAGAAAACCGACTCTTCTTTATTGGCTTCTGGAGCAACCGCAGTTTCCTCTTTCTTGCAAGAAACAAATAAAACCGATGCTACAACCAAAGCACTTAATATATTTTTCATAGTGTGTGTTTTTTAAGATTTCAAATATACTAGTTTTTGAAATAAGTTTTTAGTGGTGGAAGTGTTAAAAGTTTGTCATAAACATGAGAGTTGGTTTTTTTTATCAAATATTTTAAACAAAATACAAATGTTTAGTTTTTTTGACTATTTTTGTCAAAACAAATTTTGTCTTATGGAAACATTTGGAAATATTATTAAAAATGAAAGAGAAAACAAAGGTCTTATATTAAGACAAGTTGCCTCTGCTATTGATATTGATCAAGCAATTATTAGCAAATTTGAGCGTGGCGAAAGAAAACCAACAAAAGAACAAGTTGAGAAATTTGCTGAATTTTACGAATTAGACAAAAATAAATTGATTACAAGTTGGTTAAGTGATCAAATCGCAAATACGATTCTCTATGAAGAAAATATTGGAGAAGTTCTAAAAGTAGCAGAAGAAAAAGCATTATACCTAAAAACTATGCAGGATGGAAAATAAAATAAAAGTAGTAGAATTGTTTGCAGGTGTTGGAGGTTTTAGACTCGGCTTGGAAGGATGGGATAACAAATCTGCATCATCAAATTATAAAGAAAATTTTGAAAGTCCATACGAAGTTGTTTGGAGTAATCAATGGGAACCGTCAACCAAAGTGCAACACGCATCAATGGTTTATGAATCTCGTTGGGACAAAAAAAATCATTGCAATCAAGATATTTCTACCGTTGAAGTTTCTCAAATACCGGATCACGATTTATTAGTTGGAGGTTTTCCTTGCCAAGACTATTCAGTTGCCACTACGTTAAAAAACTCAAAAGGATTAATTGGGAAAAAAGGTGTTTTATGGTGGTCAATTCACAAAATATTAAGCGAAAAAGAAAATAAACCTAAATACTTATTTTTAGAAAATGTAGATAGGCTTTTAATCTCTCCATCTGGACAAAGAGGAAGAGATTTTGCCATTATTCTAAAAAGTTTAAATGATTTAGGATACGCGGTAGAATGGCGAGTTGTAAACGCAGCAGAATACGGAATGCCGCAAAGAAGAAGAAGAATTTTTATTTTAGCGTATTCTCAAAATTCATCAATTTTCAACGAAATAAAAGAAACTAATGCAACAGATTGGTTACTTAAAGACGGAACATTGGCTAACGCGTTTCCGGTTCAATCTGATAACATTTTATTTCCAAATGAATTTAAACTTAAAGGTGATATTGTTGAAATTTCAGAAAATTTCAATAAAAATGGAAAGCAAGGAATGTTTGAAAATACAGGAATAATGATTGATGGAATTGTAACCACAATCAAAACAAAACCAAGTTACGAAGACAAATTTACAATCCTACAAGACATAATCCAAAACGGAGAAGTAACTGAAGAATTCTATATAAATGAAGAAGATTTAGATAAATGGTTTTATTTAAAAGGTGCAAAAAAAGAAATGAGAAAAAACTCTCAAGGCTTTGAGTACAATTACAGCGAAGGCGGAATGATTTTTCCAGATCCATTAGACAAACCATCCAGAACAATTATAACGGGTGAAGGTGGAAAATCTGCATCAAGATTTAAACACGTAATAAAAACCGCTAAAGGTTATAGAAGATTATCTCCAGTTGAACTTGAACGATTAAATATGTTTCCTGATAATCACACAAAATTTGAAGGAGTTACAGATACTAAACGTGCATTTTTTATGGGTAATGCTTTAGTTGTTGGAGTTATAGAAAAAATTGGAATTGCACTAACTCAAAAAATTGAAATATGTCAAAAGGTTACTTTTTAGTTGAAAGAAAAACAATAGGTGATGTTTATATACAACCCAAAAACAAATTCAGAATACCGAGATTCCAAAGACAATATACTTGGGAAGAAAATCAAATTGAAGAGTTTTGGGAAACAATAGTATCTAAAGACCCTGTTTTTATCGGCACTATCATTCTGGATATCAGTGAAAAAGACAATGAAAACATTGTAGAAATTATTGATGGGCAACAGCGTTACCTTACAATACAGATACTTGGAGCTGTAATCAGGAATGTAATCTTAATTCAAGGAAAATTATCAACTGATGAGAAATTTGAAAAGAAAGCCAAAGGAATTAATACAAGAATAATTGGAACTCCAAATGTTGATGATGATGAGTTATATGATGATTATTTAATTCCAGGAGATTCTATAAAGGATTTCTTCAAAAAATATATACAAAATTATCCGTCAAATTTAATTGAAGAAATAAATGACAAACTTAAAGTTCAAAAAAATTCTGAAGAAGAAAGAGTAAAAAAGGCATACTTAAAATTTAAAATTTTAGTAGAAAAAGAGATTGAAAGTTTATCTTTCAAAGATAAGTATGAATGGTTA
>NZ_DQDX01000086.1:22971-24280 GCF_003525665.1 Flavobacterium sp. | reverse complement strand
CTTTTAAACTCTTAAACTTATAAACTTTTCCTAAAATCCTAAATCGCGTTCTATTTCTTCCATTTCAATAATATCGTGTGCCTCTTGAAGCGATGGCACAGCAATAATTTTTACAGGAACATCGTTAAAGTCGATTCCGTCGGCAACGATTACAAATGATTTTTTTCCTTTTTTGTGCGCTTTAGATAATTCTGAAAACGATTTTATATCTTTAATAGTAATTCCTTTATCGTGAGTGATATCGATAATTAGATTTTGATTTTTAAAACTGTTGTGCTCATGAGTTACTTTTTCAAGAAACAAATTTACATCGCCTTGTGTATCTTTTATAGTGGTTGTATGTCCTTTTTGATCTACTTTCATTTGATAAAAAGTTTATGAGTTTATTGGGTTAAAAGTTTAAAAGTTAGAATTCAATTAAAATTAAATCTAACTCTTCTATTTGAGAAAATTGTTTGTCGGCTGTAACTAAAGGAACATTGTAAATAATTGAAGTTGCTGCAATTATTGAATCTGGAAGTTTTATTTTATACTTTTTTCTTAAATCAATTGTTTTTTCTTTGATTTTGAGATTCCACTCAATCGAAAAACTATCATTAATTAAGCTTTTAAGCTCTATTTCTTCTTTTTTAGTTATATTTTTATGTCCAAGAAGTTCAACTTCACTTATGAATGAAATTCCAAAATCATAAATTAAAAAAGGTTTTACTATTTCATTCCCTTCATGCAAGTAGATAAGAAAATTAGTATCGGCAATAAAATCAATCTTCATTTTTTCTAATTTCTAACTGATAATTTAAACCATCTAAATTTCTTTTCAACTTTCCAAAATGACTTGAAAGGTTTCCTTTTTTAGAAACTTTTTTAAGCTTTGAAGTCAAAATTTTCTCTATATTTTTAGAGTTAGATTTATTGATTATTACAGTCATAACAAATTGTATTTACACAAATATATAAATTTATTATTGTTTAATCTTTGAAGCCAATAAATAAATCACTGCCATTCTAATTGCCACTCCGTTTTCTACTTGGTCTAAAATAACTGATTGTTGTGAATCGGCAACATCAGAAGTAATTTCTACACCACGATTTATTGGTCCGGGATGCATGATTACGATTTCTTTATTTAGCGAATCAAGTAATGCTTTGTCAACTCCATATTGTTGTGCGTATTCTCTTGTAGATGGAAAGTAATTTACATCCATACGTTCGTTTTGAACTCTAAGCATATTAGCAACATCACACCATTCTAACGCTTTTCGCAAATTTGGTTCAACCGAAACTCCAAGACTTTCAATGTATTTTGGAA
>NZ_DQDX01000086.1:11629-22883 GCF_003525665.1 Flavobacterium sp. | reverse complement strand
GACTTTCAATGTATTTTGGAATTAAGGTTTTTGGTCCGCATACTTTTACTTCGGCACCTTGCATTTGCAAAGCATAAATATTGGATAAAGCCACTCTCGAATGCAATACATCTCCAACAATAACTACTTTTTTTCCTGCAACTTCGCCAAGTCGTTCTCTGATGGAAAAACTATCTAACAAAGCTTGTGTTGGATGTTCGTGTGCACCATCACCAGCGTTTACAATACTTGCTTTTACATTTTGTGATAAAAAATACGCTGCACCAGGATTGGCATGTCGCATTACAACCATATCTACTTTCATAGATAAAATATTGTTCACCGTATCAATTAGTGTTTCTCCTTTTTTAACTGATGATTGCGCTGCTGAAAAACTAATTACATCGGCCGAAAGTCGTTTTTGAGCTAGTTCGAAAGATAATTTGGTTCTTGTACTATTTTCAAAAAATATATTGGCGATAGTAATATCTCGCAAAGAAGGCACTTTCTTTATTGGTCGATTGATAACTTCCTTGAAATGATCTGCGGTTTCAAATATCAAATCGATGTCTTCCTTGACAAGGTATTTTATTCCTAATAAATGGTTTACACTTAATTCTTTCATTTATTGTTGTAGTTGTGTTGTTGTCAATCTGAATTTATTTCAGATTCTATGTTTATAATTTCTGAATTTATACTAAATAAACCGCGTCTTCTCCATCATTCTCCACCCAGCACACTTTTACTTTTTCGTCATTAATGGCATCTACTTGTCTTCCTCTATAATCGGGTTGGATTGGTAAATGACGACTAAAACGTCTATCAATTAGCGTTAAAAGTTCTACTTCACTTGGTCTTCCAAACGATTGAATTGCGGTTAATGCTGCGTTGATACTTCTTCCTGTATAAAGAACATCGTCAATGAAAACTACTTTTTTATTTTCGACTAGAAAATCGATTTGAGTTTTATTGGCTTCTAATGGTTTTTCGCCTCTACGGAAATCATCTCTAAAAAAAGTGATGTCTAGAAATCCGAGTTCGATATTGGAAACTTGGTATTCGTTTTCTAAAATTTGTTTAATTCGTTCTGCTAAAAACTTTCCACGTGGTTGCAATCCAATTAAAACGGTATCTGAAAAATCAAGATGTTTTTCAATCAATTGACAAGCCAAACGATGAAGAATTATAGTTACTTCTTTGGAAGTGAGCAATATTTTTTGACTCATAATGAAGTGTTGTTTGGATTACAAATATAGTTTTTTTTGCTATATAAAAAAATCCCAAATTCCTTTAAAAATTGGAATTTGGGATTTGTTATTTGAATTATAACTTGTCTACTTTTTTTACTTCGTACATCGTATTTCTATCTTCGTAGATTAGTTATACATTTTCTTTCTTAATTCTTGAACACCTTCGTTATCAAGATATTCGTCGAATGTCATGTATCTGTCAATTACTCCGTTTGGTGTAATTTCTAAAACTCTGTTGGCAACTGTTTGAGCAAACTCGTGGTCATGCGTTGTAAACAAAACCGAACCTTTAAAGTTTTTCAACGTATTATTGAACGCCGTAATCGACTCTAGGTCTAAGTGGTTTGTTGGTTCATCTAGCATCAATACATTGGCACGCATCATCATCATTCGAGACAACATGCAACGTACTTTTTCTCCTCCAGATAAAACGGTACATTTCTTCAACGCCTCTTCACCAGAGAAAATCATTTTCCCTAAAAATCCGCGGATGTGAACTTCATCGCGCTCTTCTTCGGTTTTTGCCCATTGGCGTAACCAATCTACTAGATTCAAACTTCCGTCTGTGAAAAATTCGTGATTTTCGTTTGGCAAATACGATTGTGTTGTTGTAATTCCCCAATCATATGTTCCTTCATCGGCTTTTTGATTTCCGTTTAGGATTTCATAAAAAGCGGTTGTAGCACGTGAATCTTTTGAGAAAATCACCACTTTATCGCCTTTCGCCATGTTCAAATCTACGTTTTTAAACAATACTTCACCATCAACTGATGCAGCAAGGTTTTGAACATGTAAAATTTGATCTCCAGCTTCTCTTTCAACATCAAAAATAATCGCAGGATATCTTCTNNNN
The DNA here is from genome assembly GCF_003525665.1 of Flavobacterium sp. Classification (GTDB taxonomy): domain Bacteria; phylum Bacteroidota; class Bacteroidia; order Flavobacteriales; family Flavobacteriaceae; genus Flavobacterium. Next base: position 20,801 of record NZ_DQDX01000086.1, on the reverse strand, counting down.
GAAGTCGCTTGTTTCGATTTCGCCACATTCGCACTAAAACGACGGATGAATTCTTCTAATTCGGCTTTTTTCTCTTCGGCTTTCTTATTTTGTTGTGCTTTTTGTTTTGCTGCTAACTGACTTGATTCGTACCAAAACGTATAGTTTCCAGAATAGTGATTAATTTTAGAGAAATCAATATCCGAAATGTGCGTACAAACCGAATCTAAAAAGTGTCTGTCGTGCGAAACTACAATTACCGTATTTTCATAATTAGCAAGGAAATTTTCTAACCAAGTGATGGTTTCAAAATCCAAGTCATTCGTTGGCTCATCCATTACCAAAACATCAGGATTTCCGAAAAGCGCTTGTGCCAATAACACACGAACTTTCATTTTTCCTTCCATTTCGCCCATTAAGTTGTAATGCATGTCGGCAGAAATTCCAAGGTTGGATAACATCGCACCAGCATCCGACTCGGCGTTCCATCCGTTCATTTCTTCAAATTGAACCTGCAACTCACCTATTCTATCTGCATTTTTATCATCATAATCGGCATACAAGGCATCCATTTCCGATTTTACTGCGAATAATACTTTGTTACCCATCATTACCGTTTCTAAAACCGTATGTTCATCAAACATGTTGTGATTTTGATTCAAAACCGACATACGTTTTCCAGGCTCGAGAAATACGCGACCCGATGTTGGATCGATATCACCAGCAAGAATTTTAAGGAACGTAGATTTTCCGGCACCATTGGCACCAATTACTCCGTAGCAATTTCCTTGTGTGAAGGTTGTATTTACTTCGTCAAATAATATTCTTTTACCAAATTGAACTGATAAATTAGATACAGTAAGCATAAAATGATTTTCTTTAATTTCGGTGCAAAAGTAGTGAAAAGTGTTCAGTTTTTAGTAATCAGTGTTCAGTTTTTAGCGTTCAGTGACTTACACACATTTTTTTGTTGAAAAACAGGTAAAAGTACGTGGTTTTGCTTTGTAGGAAAATGGTATATTTGTGAAGGATGTGATTGGATAGATTGCGAATATTTTTGAATTAGCTGTAATCAATCGACTAAATTATAAAACAACAACTTAAATCTGAAAAAGTAAATGAAATTAGAGGATGTTTTAGGAATTGGAAAAGTTTTGCCAATTGATAAACTTATAGAAATAGTATCGAATTCAGTTGGTAGAATTTCTAAACCGTATTTTGATAGAAAAGATATTGATACAAAAGTTTACGAAATAAAAAAAATTGCAGAGGCAAGAGCAGAAGAGATGAAAATAATTTCAAATGCTGTAAAAGAGAATTTTGAAATGACCGGTGGTATTGAATATAAAGACGAAAAAATAGCAATTAATTCACCAAAAGAATTACAACCACAACTATTGTTAAATGAATCTATTGAAGAAAGAACAAAAGAACGAATTATTTTTCAAGAGACTAAAAGACAATTGAATATTGAAAATGTAACTGCATTTGCAGCCGAAGAATTGAAGAATGAACAACCAATAACTGATGAACCAATTGACGAAGATTGGACTTCAAGATTCTTTAAAATTGTAGAGGATATTTCAAACGAGGAAATGCAGACATTATGGGGAAGAATATTAGCTGGTGAAATTAAGCAACCTAAGACGTACTCATTAAGAACATTAGAGTTAATAAGAAATCTTTCTAAAAATGAAGCTGATGTTTTTACTAAAGTTGCCAATTACGCAATAAAATTTGGTACTGCAAATTATTTATTCAAGGGAGACGATGAAGAATTATTAAGTAAAAATTATAATATTTCTTATACTGAAATTGCGTTATTGATGGAAATAGGTTTGATTCAAACTGGAGATACAATAATTCATCAACTACTTCAACGACCTACAGATAGTCAAATGGTTTATACTGGTGGAAATATTGTAATTATCGCAAAAACTAAAGCAAATACTCCTACAATCCAAGTTCCAGTCTTTGTTTTTAGCACTACTGGAAATGAATTATTAAAGTTAATAAAATCCATTCCTCCATTCGACTATTTGACCTTATTTGCTAAATCATTAAAGAATAAGACTGCAGAAGTTAAATATGCATATATATTGGGAAGAACTGGTACAATTATAAATCATACCCAACCATTACAAGAATTTCCAAATCAAGAATAAAAGGCTTCAGATTAGATAGTGCGCATTTACCATCCTTGCCAACAATCCAAATCCAACCAAGCTCCACAAACTCTTCCAATAAAAACCTCCGCAAATCTCTCCAGACTTTGCGGTTTTTTTATGTTCAAAAATTAATTCTAAAGAAACTCACCACAAATCTAAATTCTTAAAAAGCATTCTAAATGTACTTTTTCACTATCTGAGTTTTCAGATAACAACTTTAGAATGACATATAGCAATTTTGGGTTGTCAGATAACAACAATGGGTTGTCAAATAACAATTTTAGGTTGTCAAATAACAATTTTAGGTTGCTAAATGACAATTTTAGGTTGCTAAATAACAATTTTAGGCTTTCGAATGACAATTTATTAGTGTTGGATTACAATTTTAAGATGTCAAATAACAATTTTGTAAAATGGATGCTCTTTTCAGAAATCGAGAACCAGGTTACCAAGATTTTCAATTGCTGTTTTGTTGTTTAAAATCTATAGTCTATGCACAGCAATCAAATCCAAAACCAAAAATTTCTTACCTCAAAATAAAATCCTACATTAGCTAAAATTTACAACCCTTTATGACCTTTCCTTTTCAGTTTGATTTCTTTGGCGAAAAAGTATATTATCATTTTATATTTGAAACCTTAGCGTTCTTTATTGGTGTTCGCTTATACTATTATCACAAAAGAGGAATAACCGATACCATTTCCGACATCAATCGCCTTTGGATTATGTTGGGAGCGATGGTTGGTGCGCTTATTGGTTCGAGAGTTTTAGCCATGCTCGAAAATCCATCAGAAATTGCGAATCAAACGTTACTCACTTTTTATCAAAACAAAACCGTTGCTGGAGGATTTCTCGGAGGATTGTTTGGTGTAGAACTTTTTAAGAAATTTATTGGTGTCAAAACCGCTTCTGGAGATATTTATGTAATTCCGATAATCATAGCTCTTTTCATTGGAAGAATCGGTTGTTTCTCGATGGGAATCGCCGAACCAACCTACGGAATTGAAACCACCGTCTTCACCGGAATGAATTTGGGTGATGGTAAACTGCGTCATCCTGTAGCATTGTATGAAATGACGTATATGATTTTACTTTTGCTCCTTTTCAGAAAAATAAAAAATGTAAATTTAATTAATGGCGACCGATTCAAACTCTTTATGGTTTTATACTTTTTGTATCGATTTTCCGTCGAATTTATTAAGCCATATCAACCTTTATTCTTACATTTGAGTAGCATTCAATGGAGCGCGATTTTTATATTTGTTTATTATTATAGATTTATACACCGATTATTAACGCCAAAAAAAGACTAATTTATGCAGAAACCCATTTTATTATACCAAACCATCGATTCCAATATCAATGTGGAAGTTACCTACATTGACGAAACTTTTTGGCTTACACAAAAAGCTATTGCACAGTTATTTGGAGTTGAATTAAGTACGACAAATTATCACATTAAAGAAATCCTTAAAGATAATGAGTTGGAAGAAATTTCAACTATTCGAAAAATTCGAATAGTTCAAATGGAAGGAAAAAGAGAAGTAAGTCGAGAAATTGATTTTTACAATCTTGATATGATTATCGCTGTTGGATACAGAGTAAATTCTAAGCAAGCCACTCAATTTAGAATTTGGGCAACCAAAACTTTGCGAGAATTTATCACCAAAGGTTTTGTTTTGAATGATGAAATGCTCAAAAACGGAACTTCTTTTGGCAAGGATTATTTTGAAGAATTATTAGAACGAATAAGAGAAATCCGTTCTTCGGAAAGACGTTTTTATCAGAAAGTAACCGATATTTTTTCGCTTTCTGCTGATTATGACAAAGATTCAATTGATACAAAAAACTTTTTTGCCAATGTTCAAAACAAATTGCATTGGGCAATTACAGGAAAAACAGCGGCAGAAATTATCTATTCTGAAGCAGATGCTACAAAAATCTATATGGGTTTGACATCATGGAAAGATGCACCAAATGGTAAAATTCAAAAATCGGATGTTGCTATTGCAAAAAATTATTTGAACAAAACTCACCTAGAAGAATTGAACCGAATTGTTTCTGCTTATTTAGATTTAGCCGAAAATTATGCTAAAAGACAAATCATTATGAAAATGGAAGATTGGACCGTTTTCATGAATAACTTTTTACAACTTTCAAACTATCCAATTTTGACAGATAAAGGAAAAATATCACAATTGGAGGCCAAGATTAAAGCTGAATCCGAATTTGAAAAATTTAGAATTATCCAAGATAAAAATTATGTTTCCGACTTTGATTTGGAAGTAAAAAAAATTACGAAAAAAGAGTAAAATATGAATTCAGGAGAAATAGTAATTTATCAAAATCAAGACGGCAATATCAAAATTGATGTCCGTTTGGAAGAAGACACGGTTTGGTTGACAATTGAACAAATGGCATTGTTATTTGGTAAAGCCAAATCAACTATCAACGAGCATATTTTAAATGTTTTCAATGAAAATGAATTAGTTGAACATTTAAGTATTAGAAAAATCGGAAATTCCGATTTTTCTACTAAACCAACAAATTTCTACAACCTTGATGTCATAATTTCTGTTGGTTACAGAGTAAAATCGCAACAAGGTACTCAATTTCGTATTTGGGCAACGCAACGATTGAAAGAATATATTGTCAAAGGATTTGCCTTGAATGATGATCGTTTCAAATCGGGAAATTCAATGAATTATTTTGATGAATTACAAAGTAGAATTCGTGAAATTAGATTATCCGAACGCTTTTTTTATCAAAAAATAAAAGACATTTACACTACAAGTATTGATTATAATCCAAAAGATGAAAGTACAATTCAATTTTTTAAAATAATTCAGAATAAATTACTTTGGGCAATATCTCAAAACACGGCTGCTGAATTGGTTTACAGAAGAGTTGATGCCTCTTTGCCTCTACTTGGAATGCAATCGTATGATAAAAAAGAGAGTAAATCGGTTACTAAAAACGATGTAAGTATTGCCAAAAATTATCTGAATGAAAATGAAATAAAATTACTTGGATTATTAGTGGAACAATATTTGGCTTTTGCTGAGACGATGGCTCAACAAAATATTCCGATGTATATGAAAGATTGGAAAGAACGTCTTGATAGTATTTTGCAACTCAATGGTCGTGAACTTCTAACTCATGCAGGAACAATTAGTCATCAAATGGCAATTGAAAAATCAACACTAGAATATGATAAATTTCAAAAGAATTTAAAAGATATAGAAATTGAAAAAAGCTTGAAAGAAATTGAAGAAGACATAAAAAAACTAAAAAAATAATGCCAAATAGACCTTACATATACTACGATTACACCAAATCACTTTGCCCAACTTGTTTAGAATTGGTCGATGCCAAAATTGTCTTTCAAGACGAGAAAGTTTGGATGCTGAAACATTGTAAAACCCATGGCGATTCACGTTCCATGATTGCAGACGATGTTGAATATTACAAACAAATTAGAAACTACAACAAGCAATCGGAAGTGCCTTTGAAATTTAATACTAAAGTACATTATGGTTGTCCTTATGATTGTGGTTTGTGTACCGATCACGAGCAACATTCGTGTTTGTCGATTGTAGAAGTTACCGATAGATGTAATTTGGCTTGTCCAACGTGTTACGCGTCTTCTGCACCAAATTATGGACGTCACCGAACGCTAGAAGAAATTGAAAAAATGTTTGACGTAATCGTTGCCAATGAAGGCGAACCAGATGTGGTTCAAATTTCGGGTGGCGAACCAACGGTGCATCCGCAGTTTTTTGAAATTATGGATATTGCCAAAAGCAAACCTATCAAACATTTGATGCTAAACACCAACGGAATTCGAATTGCAAAAGATATTTCATTTGTAGAAAAACTCGCAAGTTACATGCCTGATTTTGAAATTTATCTACAATTTGACAGTTTCAAACCCGAAGTTTTAGAAAAATTACGTGGCGAAGATTTAACCGAAGTGCGAAAGCAAGCTATAGAAAATTTGAATCATTTTAATCTTTCTACAACTTTAGTAATTACATTGCAAAAAGGCGAAAACGATGATGAAATTGGTAAAATTCTTGAATATGCTGTAAAACAAAAATGTGTTCGTGGAGTAACGTTTCAACCGACACAAGTTGCAGGAAGAAATGATAATTATGATGACGCGACAGGAAGAATTACGTTGACCGAAGTAAGAAGAAAAATTTACGAACAATATCCAATTTTTACACCACAAGATTTGATTCCGGTTCCGTGCAATCCAGATGCTTTGTGTATGGCTTATGCGTTGAAAATGGACGATCAAGTAATTCCTATGACGCATTTATTGAATCCAGAAGATTTATTGAATACTACCAAAAATACTATCGTTTATGAAAACGATGAAGATTTGAAGAACCATTTAATCACAATGTTCAGCACAGGAATTTCTGTGGATTGTGCCGAAGACACTTTTGGAGAATTGATGTGTTGTCTGCCGAGAGTAAAATCGGATAGTTTGCATTATGATAATTTGTTTCGAATCATCATTATGAACTTTATGGATGCCAGTGATTTTGATGTTCGAGCAGTAAAAAAATCATGCGTTCATATTGTGGATAAGCGTTATAAATTAGTACCATTTGAAACGATGAATTTGTTTTACAGAGATAACAAAATTGAAGAAATCAGAGAAAAATTAAATCGATAAAATGGAACATTTATTAAATTTGGCTTTATTTGTGATTGTAATTTGTGCAATAGTATTTTTTGCTGGAGTTGTAAAATTGTTTACCAATAAAGATTCCAATTCTAAAGCGATCAAAATGATTTTGTTTTCATTATTGACAATAGTAATCCTATTAGTAATAGGAGTTTCGGCTTGTTTTTCAAATTTATAAATTGGAGGAATGCATTAATGCTATGGAACTAATTGCAATTTTATCAGGATTTTTAATTTTAGGAAGCCTTTTGGGTTTATTAATTGGATTTATTCAAGTATTTTCAAAAAGAGAACAAACTAAGAAAAATGGAATACAAACATTACAATTTTCAGTAATTGGATTGATTATCGGATTTAGTTCTTGTGCACTATTATTTAATTAAATATGAAAGAAACTTTAGTTACAATTGGAATAATTCTAGCGATAATTAGTGTGATAGCATTTATTATTGGCTTCATTATGCTGTTTTTTGAAAGCCAACGAAAATCTGGATTAAAGGTTATGCTGTTTTCGGTGATTGGGTTTGTCATTGGTTTTGGAACTTGTTTCGCCAATTTTTCATTAGGTCCGATGCATTAAATTTGAAAAAAAAAATGGATCTATTATTACTTGCAATAATTGGTATTTTACTGTTTATCAGTCCATTTACGTTATTAATTGGCTTATACAAAGTACTCTTTCAAAAAGAAGATAAAGCGTTTGGAATTCAATTATTGATTTATTCTTCTATTGTTCTCGTTATTGGTTTGGGAACCTGTTTTTCAATTAATGGAATCACATAAATGAGAAAAATATTATTTTTTTTGCAAACAACTACTAACAATACTTTAACGCTAGGTTAACAGAATATATAGTTTCATATAAATATATTTGTTTCCAATTATTATATTTTAATGAAAAGTTTCGCTTTTTTAAAAACCTATTTTGTACCAATTTTTATCTTGTTATTTGTAAGTTCTTGTAAAAAAGAATTTTCAAATAATGATTACACCGCCTATTTTGGAGGAGAGATTGAAAATCCGTCGTCTCGCTACGTGCTTTTTTGTAAAAACAATAAGGTAATCGACTCCATACAGTTGAAAGATGACAATACTTTTTTCATAAAATTTGACTCATTAACTCCTGGTTTATATACGTTTAAAAACAATCCAGAATATCAATATGTTTACTTTGATAAGAACGATAGTTTGATGGTAAACATCAACTCAAAAGAATTTGATGAGTCGATGGTTTTCTGTGGTCGTGGTTATGAAAAAAACAATTTCTTAATTGAGATGTATCTTCGAAATGAAAAAGATAGAAACAGTCTTTTCGAAGCTTTCGATTATGACTTTGACAAATTTGATAAAACATTAAATAAACTTTTTGTAGCCAATCAAAATTATTACGAAACACAAAAAGAAGCTGTTGACTGGAACGACGAATTTGATGTGTATGCCAAAGCATCATTGGATTTTCCTTATTTCACTATTAAAGAAATTTATCCTTACATTCACAAAATGCGAACTGGTAAAGATGTTATTGAAAAACTTCCGCAAGACTATTACGCCTTTAGAGAAGAGATCGATTACAACAACGAACCTTTGACCAACTTTTCTCCGTTTGTAATATACCTAAGTCACATGTTGAGCAATATGGCTGAGATAAAATACCATAATCATTTTTCAAATGCCGATTTGGCTCTAAAAACAAACATCAATAAATTAAACATCACCGATTCTCTAATTAAAAACGAAAAGGTTAAAAATATTGTACTCAACACAATAGCTTTTAATTACTTATTGGAAGATCAAAACATGATGAACAACAATTTGTTTTTAGATACGTATCATAAATATTCTACCGATAAAAGTCAGAAAAACGAAATTGTAAAAATTGGAAACGCCATTCAGTTATTAAAACCAAATTTCGATTTACCGCGAGTGAGTTTAGTTGATTTGAATGGTAAAACGGTTTCAACATCCAATTTAATTACTAAAAATACAGTGTTCTTCTTTTGGTCTTCAAATGCAAAATCACACTTAACAGAAGTACATAAAAAAGTAATCGATTTCAAGAAAAAATATCCTGAATTTGATTTTATAGCCATCAATTTGCACGATAAAGAACACAAATGGAAGGAAACTTTATCCAACTATGATTTTAACGGAATTCAGCAATACCATTGCGACAACTTTGAAGATTTAAGAGCCAAATGGGCAATCACAAAAATCTACCGAACAATAGTTGTAAACAAAGACAAGAAAATCATCAATGCGTTCACTGGAATTTTTGAAGTTGATTTTGAGGAGAATTTGAAGTAAGTTTCAGATTTCAGATTTCAGA
>NZ_DQDX01000086.1:10405-11504 GCF_003525665.1 Flavobacterium sp. | reverse complement strand
TTTCGGAAATATAGAATAAATAAAAGGCGACTTTCAAATGAAAATCGCCTTTTTTTTATTAGGTTTCAAACTGCTATCTGAAAACTGTAAACTGTAAACTCTACTTATTTCCTTTCTCGAAATCAGCTATAAACTGTGCCAATCCGATATCAGTTAATGGATGTTTTAATAATCCTAATATTGCAGAAAGTGGTCCAGTCATAACATCAGCACCAATTTTTGCGCAATTTACAATGTGCATAGTGTGACGAACTGAAGCTGCAAGAATTTGAGTTTCGTAACCGTAGTTATCATAGATTTCTCTAATTTCTTGAATCAAATTCAATCCATCTGTAGAAATATCATCCAATCTTCCAATAAATGGAGATACAAAAGTCGCTCCAGCTTTAGCTGCCAATAACGCTTGACCTGCAGAAAATACTAAAGTAACATTAGTTTTAATTCCTTTATCAGAAAAATATTTACATGCCATTACACCTTCTTTTGTCATTGGTAATTTTACCACAATTTGATCGTGTAATTCAGCAAGTTCTTCACCTTCTTTAATCATTCCGTCGTAGTCAACTGCATTAACTTCGGCACTAACTTCGCCATCGCTAATGTTGCAAATGTCAACGTAATGTTTCAAAATGTTGTTTTTTCCTGTAATTCCTTCTTTAGCCATCAACGAAGGATTAGTTGTAACGCCATCAAGAACTCCAAGTGCTTGTGCTGCTTTGATTTCGTTTAAATTGGCTGTGTCAATAAAAAATTTCATAATATATATTTAGTTGTGTTTTATTATTTGGGCGTTACCCTACGTGAAAAACTTCGGGTCAGGCTTTCCGTTCCAAGTCCTCAACTTACTTCCACTAACGTTCCAGTAAGTTTCCGGGCTTTCCTCTGCAATCCTTAACGCAATCGCGTGCAAAATTACGAATTCATTTTTAAAAATCAATATCTAAAATTAATCGCTATTTAGAAATTAAAAGTATTAGATACAATTTCTACAGCACTGAAAAAAAACATAAGAACATTATAATTCAAAAAATTTGAATACAAACGAGAAAAAAGGTAAAAGAGAACATAAAATAGTACAAATCAATCTTATTTTTAAATC
>NZ_DQDX01000086.1:8232-10308 GCF_003525665.1 Flavobacterium sp. | reverse complement strand
TTCATAAGCATATCCCTCAATTTCACCTTCTCCACTTAATTTATTTCCATTCTCATCTTTCAATTCATACATTTCCTGAATACCTCCGATTGAAGCGCAGCCATCAAGTCCTAATAGAATACTATAAAAAACATCTGTGAAAGAACTGTCTAATATCTTATTTAATATTACTTCCTGATCATCACTAAGATTAAGTGACTTTATTAATTTTCCAACTTCAGTTTCAGGATTATTATTAATATAAATATTTAAAATATTTTGTTTTTCCTCGTAAAATGCTTTTACAAATTCTTCTGCATTCATGTTATTAAGTTGTTATTATACTTTTTTTATAAGTTTTCCTAATTACTAAAAACTAAAGTTTATAATGATTCATCAACATTTTTTCATACACTTTATCAGGAAGAATTCGTTTTAAAACAATAGAAAACTTCTGCATAAAAGCGCCAATTTTATAATGAATTTTCGGATTTGGAGTTTGGATAATCTTATAAATTGCTTCTGCCATTTCGTTCGGATTACTTCCAGAATCAACGTGTTCATCCATCGTTTTCAAAGTATTTCCATACGGAATTTCATAAGCCGAACCTTTTATCAATGGCGCATGAAAACGTCCTGCAGCAATATTGGTAGCAAAATCACCTGGAGCGACATTAGTAATATGAATTCCGAATGATTTTACTTCCATTCGTAACGCTTCGGTAATTAATTCTAAAGCGCCTTTGGAAGCCGAATAAATGCCACGATATGGTAATCCCATATAACCAGCAATAGAAGTTATATTGATTATCAAACCCGATTTTTGAGAACGCATTTGTGGCAAAACCGATTTCATCACTTCAATTGGTCCAAATAAATTGGTTTCAAAATTATTCCTGATTTCCTCGGTCGGAATTTCCTCTATTGGACCAGTAATTCCAACGCCAGCATTATTAATTACTACATCTATCCTACCCGATTTTGAAATAACTTCTTGAACTGCTGTTTGAATACTTTCTTTATTTCTAACATCCAAAGCAATCAAAGGAAAAACCGAACCTTGAATTCGCTCAGGTTTTCTACTTGTTCCATAAACTATAAATCCTTTAGCATGAAGAAATTCTCCAATAGATTTTCCTATTCCAGATGATCCGCCAGTTATTAATACTACTTTACTCATATTTTAAGTTTAGAATATAGAGAAAAGAATAGAGAAAATAGTCCGTTTGCAATAACATCGATTTTCTTATTCTAATTTTTTTTGTTGTGCAAAATTAAACTAATTGTATGCCCAAACCCGATTTGTTCGATAATTTTATAAGTCCGTTTTCAACAATGCAACCTTTGGCAATGTCATTTGCAATAAGATTTGCTCCATCCAAATCGGCAAAATCGCACAATGGCGCCAAATTTGCTCCAGCAGAAATTCCAATCGTAGATTCGGTCATACAACCAATCATTATTTTGAAATTTAACTTTCTAGCTTCTGTAATTAATTCTAATGCTGGAGTTAATCCGCCACATTTCACTAATTTGATGTTGATGCTTTTGTAATGTGATTGCAATTTTACCAAATCTAAAATCGAGTGACAATCTTCATCAGCCATCCAATTTGCGGAAGCACTAGCATTTAATATTTTATAATTCTCATAACCAGTTTGCATCGGTTGTTCCAAATAACTGAATTTTGAAAATTCTGAGTTATCCTGAATTAAAAGACAATCATCATTGGTAAAACTTGCGTTAGAATCTAGTGCAATGTTGTAATCCAAATTCAATAAGGATTGAACCGAATTGGCATCATAATGATTGCATTTCACCTTAAACTTATTCCAAGTTGAAGTTTGAATTTTCTTAATCTGATTTTCAATTTTATCAACACTAATAGTAATGGAAGATTCTGGAAGTTGATTGATTTGTATCGAATTTAACTCTGCAAACGACTTGTTTTCCAGTTTCCCAAATAAATCCCAATAAGCACAATCTAATGCCGAACGCAAGAAGCTATGCAAGTTTAAAGTTAATAAAAACTGATAAAATTCGATAGGATGAACGATTTTCTGAGTTTCAATTTGAGTTTGAATCAACTCTAAATGG
>NZ_DQDX01000086.1:7791-8041 GCF_003525665.1 Flavobacterium sp. | reverse complement strand
TGAAGTAAAATCATTTAAATTTATTTGATAATAATCAATCGAAGTACATTCGCCGTAACCTTTACAACCTTTATGTGAAAGTTCAACAATCAATGCTTCTCTAAAAGTATAATTTCCGTATGATATGGAGAAGGTTTCCTTTAAATTCAATCTAACAATTTGCCAAGATAAATTCATTGTAGGAAAGTTGAAGTTAATTTGTTTGAATACAAATATCTATAAAAAAAAAGAATCTGAAACGAGTTCAGAT
>NZ_DQDX01000086.1:0-7647 GCF_003525665.1 Flavobacterium sp. | reverse complement strand
AGAATCTGAAACGAGTTCAGATTAAAAAAAAAGATTCCGAAACAAGTTCGGAATAAAAAAATGGCAAGCGACCTACATCGCACCGCTACAACCACATACCTTTGCTATGTTCCCATCCTGGAGGAGTCTGCAGGAGCTGGTCGTGTAGGACTTGCCGGTGCAAAGATACAATCTTTTTATATTTTTGCAAGAAATTAACATCATAAATAATACATTTGTGAATATAAAATTCAATCAAATACCAATGAAAAAATATAACGCATTAGCATTCATTTTATTAGGATTAGTTCTTACTAATTGTGGCGGAACAAAAGAAGATTTTTTTAGCATAAATGAAGATAAAATTAAGGCACAATACACCGTAAACGATAAAATTTCGCTTGAAATTTTAAATTTAAAAAATCAAAAAGTAGATAGTGTTGTCTATAATATCAACAACAAAAGAGTTGGATCAAATAACGGAACAAGCGCTTTTTCATTCGATTTAACAAATCAAAAACTAGGTTACCAAAATATTAAAGCGGCAGTTTATTATGACGGAACAACCGAAATGGATTCTACTAGAATTGAAGTAGTATCGGCAACCGAACCAAAATTATTGAAGTACACAATCGTGAATACCTATCCTCACGATATTAAAGCTTATACGCAAGGTTTAGAATTTTACAGAGACACACTTTATGAAGGAACCGGAAATGGTGCTGGAAACGGTACTGGTTTACGAGGAATTTCAAGCCTTAGAAAAACCAATTATAAAACTGGTGAAGTTTATAAAAAAGTAGAATTAGGACAAGATTATTTTGGTGAAGGAATTACGATTTTAAACAACAAAGTGTATCAATTAACTTGGTTGAATAATGAAGGTTATGTTTACAATGCTGACACTTTTAAGAAAGAAAAAACGTTTCAATATTTCAAGAAAATGGAAGGTTGGGGTTTAACAAATGATGGTAAAAACCTATACCAATCAGACGGTTCTGAAAAAATTTATAAACTAGATCCAGAAACTTTAAAAGAAGTAGATTATGTAAACGTGTATGCTGGTGGAACAAAAATTAAGCAATTAAATGAACTAGAATGGATTGATGGAAAAATCTATGGAAATGTTTACACTAAAAATGCAATTGCAATTATAAATCCATTAAATGGTTCAATTGAAGGAATTGTTGATATGGCCGATTTGAGAAAAAAAATAACATTACATCCAGATAGTGATGAATTTAACGGAATTGCATACAACCCAAAAACGAAAACTATTTTTGTTACCGGTAAAAACTGGGATAAAATGTTTGAGATAAAAATAAATCAATAATGACATCAAATTCTGAAATGCCAAAATCTTGTAGAGAAAACTGGTTGGAATTAAATACAGAAGAAAAAGTACGTTTTTGTACTTTATGTCAGAAAAATATTTTTCTTTCTACAAATGATAGTAATGAAAATTTAGATGGTATTTGTTTGAAACATTCTTCAAGTACAACTGAAAATGTAAAAAGTAAATTAAGATGGCTAGACAAAATTTCAGATTTCTTGATACATAGAAAATAAAAAAACCGAGTTAATAGCTCGGTTTTTCGTTTTTATTTTTTCTTCTTGGCATCTACATATTCCATTTTGGCAACATCATAAATCCATTTGTTTTCTTGTGTTTTATTCTTTTGAGTAATCGATCCATCAGGATTTAGAGTAAACTCAAAACCTTCTCGTCGCATACGTTCTTGAGTTTCTGAAGCATTTTTAAGTTTATCAAGAAATACCTTTTCTACAATGTGATTGGTCATTTGAGTATTAGAAAAAACTTGTTTCTTAGTTGGAATTTCATAAATAATTGAAGTTACAGTAGTCATATCCTCGGTTTTCAAATCGGTTTTAAGAATATTATTTTCTGTAAAAGTCAGTAAATACAATGCTGCGCCATTCGCTTTAAAAGCCGTTAGTTTAGTATTGGTTGGAGCAAATTTAGCATCTACATTTTTAATTGTAATGGCATCTTTAGGTTTTCCGTTTTCGTTAATCGTTAGTTGAAAAGTTCCACTTTTAACTTCGGCAACTAAATTATCAGCTTTTGCCAAAACACCTTTGGCCGTTGAAGTTGCAGCTGGTTTTTTGGTTACAGTTTTATTCTTTTGAGAAAAAGTTACATTAGAGATTAAAGTAACAAGAGCAATAAAAATTATTTTTTTCATAACAACAATTTTGATTTTTATAGATGACCAATATACAAAATAATTAATACGCTAAATGTTAAATAAAAAAAAGCCACCTTGAAATGGTAACAAGGTGGCTTTCATCAATAAAACTTAAAAACTATTCTTTTGTAGACTTAACAGCTAAGTTGTAAATTACTAATCCAAATCCGATTTTGTTAATAGCATCGGCAATGTTGTAAGCAACATCAACATTTCCTTTTCCTAGTAATCCAGTGTACCAACCGTCGGTTCCTAACATGTATCCTAATGGATAAATTGCCCAACCTACCAATACAAACCAACATAAAATTTTGTGAGCAGATAAAACTTCTCCTCCAGCAGCAGCAGCTAATTTAGAAGCTTCACCCATCCATATTTCGTAAACAATAGCAAAGTAAGCAAGTCCTGAAACTAATCCCCAAAGCCAAGCGTTTGTTGGATCTACAGCTTCACCAAAATAACCTGTAACTAACATCACTAATGAATAAATAATCATTTTCCATAACAATGATTGTTTTGCTCCAGCTACTTTTAGAATTAAATAAAATTCTAAACACATTAATGGAACCGTTAAAACCCAATCAACATAACGGAAAAAAGTTGGAGATTCTCCAAAGCTTGCCCAATAATCTCTCATATAGAAATAATGGACAGCTGCAATAAAAGTAATTAAACCTGAAACTAAAACAGAAACACGCCACTTTTTATCAAATTGACTTAATGATAAAAAGAAAAATGCCGATGCAGCCATCATTGCCATGCATCCAATGAAAAATGTAAACCCAACGTAATCCGTTGGCAACATTTTCGAAACAAGCGAAATAGATAATAAATTGTTCATAAAAATAAAAATTTAAGTTATTTGTTTAATCAAATTTACAGATGGTTAAACAAATAAAATAATTCTGTTTAACTTTTTATTATTATCTTTAAACAAAATATCAACTTAAAAACATGTCTAAAACAAATAAATTCGCCATTATAGTAAGCTTTTTTGCTTTGTGGATCAATGTAACTTTTTCTCCTAACTATCAACAAGTTATCGGATTTGTAGTAATATTCTTATTTGGAATCTTACATGGAGCAAATGATTTAGCTTTATTTCAAAAAATTAGCGCAACGAAAAAAAGCATTTCATTAAAAAAACTGACATTATATTATATAGGAATAGTAATTTTTGGAGCCTTACTCTTCTACTCCATTCCAATTGTGGCTTTACTACTTTTTATTTTCTTTAGTTCGTATCACTTTGGAGAGCAACATTGGAATACTATCGAGACAAAAGAAAAGAATAGTTGGATTACATTATTTCAAACCATTTATGGATTATTCATCTTTTCATTACTTTTTAGCTTTCATGAAATTGAGGTTAAGAAAATAATTTACCAAATTACAAATACTTCAATTGAGCTACTTGATTTTAAATGGATAACAATTTGCATCGGATTATTAATGATTGCATCTGGAATTAAAGTCAATTCGGTTTCACAGAAATTTAAATCAGAAATCGTAGTAAATATTTTTTATCTGATAGTTTTTGCAATCATTTTTAAAACTGCCGATTTAGTTTGGGCATTTGCAATATATTTTGTGATTTGGCATAGTTTATCGTCTATTGAAGAACAAATCAATTATTTATATGGAAGTTTTACTCTGAAAAATTTTCGAAGCTATTTCATCAGCGCATTTCCGTATTGGATTACATCGTTATTTGGAATCTTTATTTTGTACTTCATTTTTAAAGATAAAGAACTTTTCAATGCTTTGTTTTTTTCATTTCTAGCTGCAATAACATTTCCGCATACTATTATAATTATTAAGATGCAAAATAGTAAATAAAAAAACCGAGCAATTTCTTACTCGGTTTCTCCTTATTATATGTATTTGAAAAAATTATTTCACTTCTTCAAATTCTACGTCTTGTGTAGTATCACCTTGAGCGTCAGCTTGTGGTTGCGCTTGTCCAGCTTCACCTTGAGCATACATAGCTTCTGTAGCAGTTTTCCAAGCAGCGTTTACATTGTCTAAACCTTTTTGGATAGCTTCAACATCTTGCGATTGGTGAGCCATTCTTAATTCAGTTAATGCATATTCAATACCAGTTTTGTGCTCGTCAGAAATTTTGTCGCCTAATTCTTTTAACTGAGATTCAGTTTGGAAAATCAAACTATCAGCTTCGTTAATTTTTTCAGCTCTTTCTCTTGCGATTTTGTCAGCATCAGCATTTGCTTCAGCATCTTTTTTCATTTTTTCGATTTCTTCAGCTGTTAAACCAGAAGAAGCTTCAATACGGATATCGTGAGATTTTCCAGTTCCTTTATCAGTTGCAGAAACTTTGATGATACCATTAGCATCAATATCAAAAGTTACTTCAATTTGTGGAACTCCTCTTGGAGCTGGTGGAATACCATCTAAATGGAAACGACCAATCGTTTTATTATCAACAGCCATTGCTCTTGCACCTTGTAAAACGTGAATTTCAACTGTTGGTTGAGAATCTGCTGCAGTAGAGAATACTTGTGATTTTTTAGTTGGAATAGTAGTATTTGATTCAATCAAAACGGTCATAACTCCACCCATTGTTTCAATACCTAAAGATAAAGGTGTAACGTCAAGTAACAATACATCTTTTACATCTCCAGATAAAACTCCACCTTGAATAGCTGCTCCAATTGCAACAACTTCATCAGGGTTAACTCCTTTAGATGCTTTTTTACCAAAGAATTTTTCAACTTCGTCAGCAATTCTTGGCATTCTTGTAGAACCTCCAACAAGGATAACTTCGTCAATATCAGATGTAGATAAACCTGCATCTTTCAACGCTTTAGCAACTGGTTCCATAGAACGTTTTACTAAAGAGTCAGATAATTGTTCAAATTTAGAACGAGACAATTTTTTAACTAAGTGTTTTGGTCCAGAAGCCGTAGCTGTTACGTAAGGTAAATTGATTTCAGTTTCCGCAGAAGATGATAATTCAATTTTAGCTTTTTCAGCAGCTTCTTTAATTCTTTGTAATGACATTGGATCTAATCTCAAGTCAATTCCTTCTTCAGCTTTGAATTCATCTGCCAACCAGTCAATGATAGTTTGGTCAAAATCGTCTCCACCTAAGTGCGTATCACCATTTGTAGACAATACTTCAAAAACTCCATCTCCTAATTCAAGGATAGAAATATCAAAAGTACCACCACCTAAATCGTAAACTGCAATTTTTTGATCAGTTCCTTTTTTGTCTAATCCATAAGCTAATGCCGCAGCAGTTGGCTCATTGATAATTCTCATTACTTTAAGACCAGCAATTTCTCCAGCTTCTTTTGTAGCTTGACGTTGCGCATCGTTAAAGTAAGCAGGAACAGTAATAACTGCTTCTGTAACTGTTTGACCTAAATAGTCTTCAGCAGTTTTTTTCATTTTTTGAAGTGTCATTGCAGACAATTCTTGTGCTGTATATAAACGACCATCGATATCAACTCGTGGCGTATTGTTGTCACCTTTTACTACTGAATAAGGTACTCTTTTCGCTTCTTCTGTAGTTTCAGAAAAAGTATGTCCCATAAAACGTTTGATAGATGCAACCGTTTTAGTTGGGTTAGTCACAGCTTGTCTTTTTGCTGGATCACCCACTTTAATTTCGCCACCTTCAACAAATGCAATGATAGATGGAGTTGTTCTTTTTCCTTCTGAGTTAGGGATTACTACTGCTTCTTGTCCTTCCATTACAGAAACGCAAGAGTTCGTTGTACCTAAATCAATTCCAATAATTTTTCCCATTTTTATATTTAATTAATTTTAGAAAATTCACTTTTAAACTTGTCTGTCAAAAAGCAATGATTGTGCCACAACAAAAAAGGTAATAAATTGTCAGTTTTAATAGTAACTGACAGTTATTCATCTGACAAACTGACACAAAACACAACCTAATTTGTTGTTTTCATGAAGCCAATCCAGCTATCCGTTGCAAGTTTTCTTGCTTCAACCTTTTTTTCTAAGCCCAAAAATGTGCTTCCGTTGGTCGCAATTTTTGGTCAAGAAAAAATAGGTTGCCTTCAAGAAAAGCTTTCCACTACTATCTGGGCTAGTTACAGTAGTTTCTTTAATTCATCATCAGTAAAATGCTTTAATGTTCGTTCTTTAGAAAATTTATTAGCATTATAACTAGTAGATTTATTTTTAGGAATTGATAAGCTATTCCATTCACTATTTTTTAGCATTTTGGCATAAAATACAATTTGACCAATATGATAAGGATAATGTGCCAATTGTCTGTTTATGGCGTCTAACGCAGTTTGTCCTTCGTTTCTTATGTAAATTATTTTCTCTAAATCTTCGGGTTTTAAATCATTTATGGCATTAAAAAAGCAAGTCCAAGCTGCGTTCCAAGTTTGTAAAAGTGCTTCGCGAGTTGCTACAGATTCTACAAATTCTTCATCACGCTTGCGCCATTCTTTTTCACCGTCAGTTGTTAGAAAATCAGTCCATCTAGAAAGCATATTTCCCGACATGTGATTGATAATTGTACTTATTGAATTGGTATCTTCATTGGCAGAATAAAACAATTGATCGTCTTCCAATTGTTCCATGGCTTTTTCGGCAATGGTTTTGTAATAAAGCATTTGCTTTTTTACACTTTCTAAATAAGTATTATTTTTCATCATTAAATACTGCTTTTACAATAGTATTCAAACCAATAAATGCAAGCACAACTGCTGTTATGCAAAGCAAACATCCAATGGTTAAAACCACATAATGAAAATCATTTTTTTTATTCATAAAGGCGTTATACATTACACTTGGTCCGATGAACATAAGTGGTAATGCGCCAAATAAATATTTTACGCCTTTAGATAAAAGTTCTTTGTTGGTTGCCATTATTAAAATTTAAGCTGAATTCCGCCACCGTTTTGGTTTACAACTAGATTTAATTTTAGGTCATTAAAACCTGTAGTTTTCAAACCATCGTTATACATTTGAATTCCTTGGCGCATCTTCTTGTTTTTTCCAATCAAAACCGGAATAGAAACTCCAATTAATCCAGCGCCAATAAAAGTTCCAGCACCAGGATATTTTTCATCGCTAACCAATCCTTTTACTAAATCGCCAACAGTAAAGGCAACACCAAGTCCTAATAATAATGTTCCGGTAGATTCTTTGCTTTTTCCTTTTTTGAAAGTAGCCAAAGCTTGCGGATTTGCTGCCAATTTTTCTCTCACATCTCGACTAGATATTTGCGAATCATTGACAAAATAACGTCCGCCACGAATTTCAATTTCTTGCGAAAATGAGTAAGTTGAACATAAGATTACAAGTAAGAAAAGTATTTTTTTCATGATGGTTTTTTTAATTTTTTATAAAAGTAAGTATTTTACTTGAAATTTTCAACGGCTTTTCTAACGCTTCCAAATTCCTTTAATAATTGACTTGCTTTTTCATAATCAACTGGAATTTCGCTCATAATCAT
>NZ_DQDX01000099.1 GCF_003525665.1 Flavobacterium sp. | reverse complement strand
GTATATAGATTAACTACATTGTTGTATTTTCTTTAATTTTATTGCAAAGCAATTTGTAGATAATTTTTTCATTCTGGGGTATTGATCAACGAAGAAATTTACTTGCAATATAGTTACCAATCCACAACAGCAATGTTGTGGATTTTTTTTTAAATAAAAAAAATCAAATCCACTTATTAACTTAAGTGAAACATTCTACATAATTTTAGTTATTATTACAGTTTGGTTCTAATTTTTTACTAAATTTGATGAGAGTTCCCCAAATTCTACCCTATAATAAACTATAATTAGTGATATGAAAATAAAATTAAATTTCATTTTCTTATGGATCTTAGTTTTGCCTATTTCTATGATGGGCTTTACCTTTACCGCAAGTTCAACTAACGAATCTTGTGCCGGTAACGGAACCATAACTTTTACAACTTTCAATCCCGATCCAAATGGGTCAATACTTTTTGTGGTCTATAAAGCACCAGAAACAGTTACTCCTTATGCCACAATAAGTGGAAATACAATTAACGGACTTTCTGCCGGCACTTATACTATTATTGCTCAAGAAACAGTCAATGGCGTAACTACTACGCAGCAGCAGCAAGTTGTTATTAGTAATACAATTGTACCTTTAGTTTATAATGTTTCGGCTTTAAATCAGGCGTGTTCAACTACAAGCACAATTAGTGTTAGTGTAACTTCTGGAATTGGTGTAACTTATGAAATAATTGAAGGTCCAATGCTTTTTCCAGCGCAGACAAGCAATCAATTTACTGGTTTAGTGCCAGGAATTTATCGTATAAGGGTTTTTGATAATTGCGGAATAGGAGTAGTGCAAACCTTTACAGTTACTTTAAATACAGCTGGACTGACTATAAATCCACCTGCAATTACAAGCACTTCGCCATCATCGTGTAATTTTATTGTAGTGACTAATACTTTAACTCCAGCATCTGGAACCGTTATTGGCTATCCTTTAGATATTACCTATCAAGTTAATCCGCCAAATGGTGGCACACCAATAATTACAACTTCTACATTAAATAGTGGCAATGCAACTTCACAAAATTTGGTTCTAACAATTCCAGACTACATTAATGAAACCTACGATTATTCAATTTCGATAACGGATGCTTGCGGTGCTACTTATACCGAAAATTTTCCATTAGATAATTCAATCCAAATTGCTAGTAACATAACTATTTTAGAATGTAATCAGAATTTTTTCTCATTGAATATTAGTAATTTTACACCACCATTTAATTTAAATTTCACCTCAGTTCCTGCCGGATTTGATCCTGCTTTATACAATAGCAGTTATCCTGGACCATTTTCAACAAACGTTGTTGTTTTTGGTTCAGATACCAACATTACACCTTTAGGAAGTTACACAGTGGATATTGTTGACAGTTGCGGAAGAACTGGAACAAGAGTTTTTACAATACCTTTCAACCAACCCGAACCAACCGTAATTGCTGCAAGTAACGGTTGTTTATCCAATACAGGAAATTTTAGTATTTCAATTCTTAATTTCGATATTGTTACAGCGATTATAACTTCTGCTCCATCTGGATATCCAAATTCTTTACCTCACAATGTTTCTGCATTTATCGATTCGGAAGGCGATTTAATTATGAATCCCGTTCCATTTGGTGATTATATAGTTGATTTAATTGATGAGTGTGGTACTGTTTTGCCACCTGTTTCACTTACAGTTTCTGCTTATGTAGATCAAGGCAATTCAGTTAATTTTCGACCAGGATGTGGTTTAGGTCTCACTTCATTAGAATTATCCAGTAATAATGGTGCTCTTACTTCGGTTATAATTTCATCGGCTCCAACATCTTATACAGCTACTTTACCTAACAATGTTACAAGTAATCTTTTGGCAAATGGCAGATTATATTTAGATAATTTACCACAAGGAACTTATATTTTTGAAACCGTAGATGCCTGTGGTTTCACAAATTCTTACACTGTAGATGCTCAAGGTTACGCAATTTCAGACAATACTTCATCATTACAAATTAATTGTGGCTCTTTCAATGTGCCGCTTTCTTTTATTAGTAATGGTGTAGCGGCTGAGACTTTCTGGTTGCAAAAACTCATTGATCCAGCAACAAATACTTGGGGTCATCCTGGAACGAATGTTGTTTATCCGAATGGTACCGTTCCAGATGCAAATAACTCGTACCCATTAGCAAATATGTCCTCAAATTTTAATCTTTCTTTCAACGGAACATTTAGAATTTTCAGACATTTTCTTTCCTATAACAACGGAGCATCAGTTTTAGGTGGTGCCAGTCCTTCTATTGATAAAAATTGTTTTGAAATCATCAATCCGTCATTAGATTTTGACCAAGCGTTAGAAATTCTTGGTACTAATAGGCTGTTTTGCTCAACTTCAGGTTCGCTTGATGTTGTTGTTTCTGCAACAGGTGAAGCACCATTAAATTATTCGATTACAACACAAAACGGAACACCATTTTTTCTAGATAACGGAACTTCCAATGTCTTTTACAATCTTCCAACAGGTGTTTACACTTTTCAAGTAGAAGATGATTGCGGAAATATAGTTACTAAAATCTATGATGTTGCTGCTTTGTCGTCCTTCATAAATGCCAACGAACCAGACGATTTATTTCAATGTGCCACTGTAATAACTGGAAATGAAACGTTTAATCTTGGTGTACAAACGCCAAGTATTTTAGGAACATTGCCGCCGGCAGACTACTCTATAAGTTACCATGCTTCATTAAACGACGCTCAAAATGATTTAAATGAAATAACTAATTTGACCAACTTCAATCCAACTTCAAATCCGCAAACGATTTATGTTCGAATGATTTTTAATGCGGTACCCGATTGTTATGACATAAAATCATTTGATGTACTTGTGGGACGTACTCCAGTAATCACAACACCAGCTGATACACTTGGATGCAGTTCAAGCCCAATTACTTTAGATGCATCGGCAGGAAATCTTCCTACAACAACCTATTTATGGTCTACAGGTGCAACTACTCCAACAATTACTGTTTCTCAACTTGGAGTTACTAATCTTACGGTTACAGCTACCAATAGTTATGGTGTAGATTTTTGTTCCAATACCAAAGATATCACTGTTACAATTTCTGAACAACCAGAGATTGATGAATTAGTTACTATTGATTGGACGGAAAACGATAATTCAATTACAGTAATCACAACCAATACTGGTGCTTTTGAATATTCATTGGATGATGTTATTTATCAAGATTCTAATGTGTTTTCTAATCTTGCTCCAGGATTTTATACCGTTTATGCAAAAGATAAATTTGGTTGTGGCAAAACACAGCAAGTTATTTGGATACTTTATTACATTCGATTTTTCACACCCAATGGTGACGGCGTAAACGAAACTTGGAGAATTAAAAACTCGCAATTTGAGCAAGATTTAACGGTTGTAATATTTGATCGATATGGTAAAGTAATCACGTCTTTTGGTTCGGATGATCAAGGTTGGGACGGACTTTACAATGGCCAACAAGCGATTTCCGACGATTATTGGTTTTTGGTAAGCAGACAAGATGGAAGAACGCATCGCGGACATTTTACTTTAAAACGATAACTTTTTTAAGTTGTTATTTTTTAATGGTTTAGCTAAAACTTAATAGTATAAAATCTTAAAAATTTCACATAATTTTCATAATCTTATATTAATCAACTGTGTTTTTCATGTGCCTATTAGTAACTTTATAAAACTAATATTAAACACAATAAACTATGCAAATTCAAATTAACACAGACAAAAACGTTGACGGAAACGAAAGAGCAATAAACTTTTACACTGCTGAATTAAAAAAAGAATTAGACCGATTTGATGATAAAATCACAAGAATAGAAGTACATTTTGGTGATGAAAATGGCGAGAAATTTGGTAAGAATGACAAACGCTGTTTGCTAGAAGTTCGATTACAAAAAAAGCAACCAATTGTAGTAACAGATCATGCAGAATCTCCTTAAAAAGCGTTCTATCATGCAGTTGAAAAACTTAAAAAAGTATTGAATTCAACGTTTGAAAAAATGCGAGAATACTAATATATAGTAAAAAAGCCTGGTGAAATTTCATTAGGCTTTTTTTTATAGAATCTATTGAATTGCGGCTTTAACTATGTTTTTTATTACAGCAATCGGACTTGCAAAACTCTCATAATAAGTTTTTACATTCTCTGATAAATGGTCGCAATAGTCATTATTAGAAAGTAATAGCTCAACTGCAGCTTTCAATTCCTCTTCTGATGTTGCTATGTGGATATGTTTTCCATGAATCAATTCTTCGGGTAATTTATTTGAAATAGGAGTAGAAAGTATCGGTTTTCCCATAGCCAAAAATTCGCCTAATTTCCAACCGTGACATTTATGAACCGATGGCGTATTGAATACCATTTTAGATAAAATAGTTTTGGCGACATACTCTTTTGTCGAATAAGATTTATAGAATAAAAAATCTTCAAATCCTTGAGGTATTGCGGCATCTTTCGAAGTAAAAAAACCTCCTTCAAAATTGCAATTATTTGATTTACATAGTTCTATAAAATTTTTTCGCAATAGATTTGTTCGAGACATAGAATCTTTATCTTGCCATAAACTTGCAATTAGATAAACATATGGAGTTTTTTCAGAACTATTTTTTGGAAATTTAGTAGTTTGATATGCATCCAATTTTGGACGTTTAAGTTGCTCACGATAGTCTCTTAAAAATCGTTTTACAGGAATAATTAATCCCGATTTACATTTGATTAAATTACTAATACAATGGTAAATAGTTTCTGGATGATTCCATATTTTGATTCCAAAACTTGGCGGAATAGAAATTATTTTTTCTTGAGAATTAAAATCATGTTCAAGGTCTAAATTTATTTTCGCATAATAATCACACCAATCATAAGCGGTTGAATTTATGTCAGTTGGATCGCAAAAATCAATGATGTATTTCGTTACTTTTTTATCAGTGTTGATTAGTACAAATGCAAAATAATGTTCAAATGCAAATGCTTCCTTATCTCGTTTTAAATCTGAAAAATACTTTGTAGAGAATGTTACGTTTTTCTTTCCAAAAACTTGGTATAATCCTTCTATATAAAACGACGCATAAAGTATTCTTGATGTAGGATCAATAATTATTTTAGGCATATTTTACAAGTTTTAGAAATGATTTGTTTTTAATCAAATGTAAAGATAAAAAAATCCCAAGAGGTTGGTCTTGGGATGTAGCTATTGTATTTAATTTTTTATCGAAGTTGCGCTCCAAGTTCGGTTTCAAAATTGTTTTGCAACTTGCTCATAATTTTATCAATTTGAGTATCGGTAAGTGTTTTTGTTGCATCTTGAATAATGAAACTCACAGCATACGATTTCTTTCCTTCTGGTAGATTTTGACCTTCATAAACGTCAAATAAATTGATTTCTTTTAAAAGTGATTTCTCGGTTTGACGCGCCACTTTATAAACCGATTCGAAGGCTACAGAAGAATCTACTAATAAAGCAAAATCTCTACGAACTTCAGGATATTTCGGAATTGCTGTGTATTTTATTTTATTCGATAATAATTTTAGAACCAAATCCCAGTTGAAATCTGCATAAAATACTTCTTGCTTAATGTCAAAATGTTTTAAAATCGATTTTTTAACCGTTCCCATTTCTACCAAAACATCTTTGCCATAAGTGAATCCAATTCCTTCTGCAAAAACATCGTTTTCTACTGGTGTGTTTTGAGTTTTATCAAATCCTAATCGTGATAAAATCGAATTTACATAGCCTTTGAACAAGAAGAAATCGGTTGGTTTTTGCGTATTTGTCCAACTTTCTAACGTTCTATTTCCTGTTGAAAATAACGTTAAATGTTTCTTTTCATTATATCCTGATAATAACTTGCGGTAGCTTTTTCCGAATTCAAATAACTTTAAATCGCTATTTTTTCTGTTGATATTATACGAAACAGCTTCCAATCCAGAGAACAACAACGATTGACGCATCGCTGATAAATCATTACTCAACGGATTTAACATCACTACATTATATTCTTCTTTTAGCAAATCAGATAATTTTACGTAATCTGGAGTTGTTAAAGAATTGGCCATCATTTCATGAAATCCAAACGAATTCAATTGTGAAGCTACTATATTTTGAACTTTATAATCTTCTGTTCTTGGCGCTTTGGCAACTGTTGCATGAAACTTTTTAGTAAAGTTGATGTTGTTGTAGCCATAAACTCTCAAAATCTCTTCAATAACGTCAACTTCACGCTGAACGTCAACACGATAGGCAGGAATTATTAATCCCAAACCAGCATCCGATGAACTGTTTACTTTAATGTCTAAAGACGCAACAATTTTTTTAATTGTTTCTTTTGGTAATTCTTGACCTATTAATTTATTGGCTTTCTCAAAATTTAAGAAAACGGTGAAATCTTCAATTTTCTTTGGATAAATATCAATTACATCTGATGTGATTTCGCCACCAGCAACTTCTTGAATTAAAAGTGCTGCACGTTTTAAAGCATATTCTGTTATTGTTGGATCAATTCCTCTTTCAAAACGGAACGATGCATCGGTGCTTAAACCATGACGTTTAGCAGTTTTACGAATCGCAACCGGATTAAAATAAGCACTTTCTAAAAATAGTGTAGTTGTGTTTTCTGAAACTCCCGAATTTTTTCCACCAAAAACTCCAGCCAAACACATCGGACCTTTATCGTCGCAAATTACTAAATCTTCTTCGTGTAAAGTACGTTCAATATCATCAAGAGTTGTAAACTTTGTTCCAGCTTCAACAGTTTTTACAGTAACTTTTCCGTTGATTTTTGAAGCATCAAATGCATGTAATGGTTGACCTAATTCGTGCAAAACATAATTAGTTACGTCAATTACGTTATTTTTTGGAGTTAATCCAATTGATTTCAAACGATTTTGTAACCAACTTGGTGAAGGTTTTATTGTAACACCAGAAATGGTAACTCCACAATATCTTGGAGCTAGCGTGGCATTTTTTACATCAATATCAATTTTGAGAATTCTTTTATCAACTTTAAATTTAGAAACGGATGGCGTAATTAATTCAAGTGAAACCGTTGGGTTTTTCTGAATTAATCCTGCACGCAAGTCACGAGCAACGCCCATGTGCGACATAGCATCGGCACGATTTGGAGTTAATCCAATTTCAAAAACTTCATCATTTTCGATATTAAAAACGGTCGCAGCTGGCGTTCCAGGTTGTAATTTTGAATCTAAAATCATGATTCCGTCGTGAGAAGTTCCAAGACCTAATTCGTCTTCGGCACAAATCATTCCGTGACTTTCTTGTCCGCGAATTTTCCCTTTTTTTATTTCAAATTCTACTCCGTCTTTGTCAAACAATTTTGTTCCAATGGTAGCAACTGGTACTTTTTGTCCAGCGGCAACATTACTTGCGCCACATACAATTTGAACCGGAGTTCCAGTACCCAAATCAACAGTTGTAATATTCAAGCGATCGGCATCTGGATGTTTTTCGCAAGTCAAAACATGACCTACAACAACGCCTTCCAATCCACCTTTTACAGATTGGTATTTTTCAACTATTTCTACTTCCAATCCTAAATCGGTTAACATCGAAGCAACATCTTCCGAAGTTGAATCTATTTTCAAAAATTGTTTAATCCAGTTGTAAGAAATCTTCATTGTAATCGTTTGTTTTTTTGAGGTTGCAAAGATACGCATTGTTGTATTTACATCAAATTATATTTTGTTCAAATACACGCTTCTTTTAAATTATTAAATTCATTAATTATTTGTTATATTTTTCTGCTTTGTATAATAAAATCATGTTAAAATTACATTGTTATCAATTTTGTGCTATCAAATGAACTTTTTGTGCTATTTCTATTTGATTTTAGAAACTACTTTTGATAAAACTTAAATTTTACAAACATGAGCAATATAGCACAAAGACCTGATTTTAAGGCAAAGTATGATAATTATATAGGAGGAAAATTCGTCGCTCCAGTTAACGGAAACTACTTTGATGTAGTTTCTCCAATTGATGGAAAAGTGTTTACGCAAGCAGCACATTCATCTAAAGAAGATTTAGAATTGGCAGTTGATGCAGCGCACAAAGCATTTGAAACTTGGGGAAAAACTTCGGTAACAGAACGTAGTATTTTGTTAAACAAAATTGCTCAAGTTCTTGAAGATAATTTGGCGTATTTAGCAGCTGTTGAAGCAGTTGATAACGGAAAACCTATTCGTGAAACCACTTATGCAGATATGCCTTTAGCAATTGATCACTTTAGATATTTTGCAGGTGTAATTCGTGCCGAAGAAAGCACAATTGCTGAGTTGGATGCCAATACAGTTTCTATCGCTTTAAGCGAACCATTAGGCGTAATTGCTCAAATTATCCCATGGAATTTTCCAATTTTGATGGCGGTTTGGAAATTAGCTCCAGCATTAGCAGCAGGAAATACGGTTGTTTTAAAACCAGCCGAAAGCACTCCAATTTCTATTATGGTTATGATAGAATTAATTGGTGATTTATTGCCTGCAGGTGTTGTAAATATCGTTAACGGATTTGGTTCTGAACTAGGTCGTGCGTTGGTTACAAATAAAAAAGTGGCTAAAGCAGCATTCACAGGATCTACTACAACTGGTAGATTAGTAATGCAATATGCTACTGAAAATATCATTCCAGTTACATTAGAATTAGGTGGAAAATCTCCAAATATTTTCATGAAATCAGTAGCAGATCATGATGATGATTTCTTCGATAAAGCTATTGAAGGCGCGGTTTTATTTGCTTTAAATCAAGGTGAAATTTGTACTTGTCCATCAAGATTGTTAGTTCACGAAGATATTTATGACAAATTCATCGCAAGAGTTATCGAAAGAACGGAAGCAATTGTAGCTGGAAATCCGTTGGATATGGCAACTATGATTGGCGCTCAGGCTTCGTTAGTTCAGAAAGAGAAAATCATGGCCTACATAAAATTAGGAAAAGAAGAAGGTGCAGAAGTTCTAACTGGTGGCGATGAAAATGTTTTCGAAGGCGATCATGTTGGCGGCTATTACATCAAACCAACGATTTTTAAAGGTCATAATAAAATGCGAATTTTTCAGGAAGAAATCTTCGGACCAGTTTTGGCAGTCACTACTTTTAAAACTACAGAAGAAGCAATTGCTATTGCAAATGACACAATGTATGGTTTAGGAGCTGGAGTTTGGACACGCGATGCACACGAAATTTATCAAGTTCCAAGAGCAGTTCAAGCCGGAAGAGTTTGGGTAAATCAATACCATTCGTATCCTGCAGGCGCGCCATTTGGAGGTTACAAACAATCAGGAATTGGAAGAGAAAATCATAAAATGATGCTTGGTCATTACCGTCAAACTAAAAACATGTTGATTTCTTACGATAAAAAGAAATTAGGATTCTTTTAGTATATTGATTGGTTGAACAAACCTGCAAGGTCTTTTTTGATCTTGTAGGTTTTTTTATTTTGTCACTACTTTGTCATTCCGTAGGAATCGCACCAAATTAGTAATGCTTTTTTAGTTTACTGTTGATAAACAAAATTAAGGTTTAATTTTAAAAACATTTATTTCAAAATTATTATCAAATGACAAAACGACTTGATGCTACAAAAGAAGCAATAGATTTAATACATATTCTGCAGGAAAAGCACGGCGATTTGATGTTTTATCAAGCTGGCGGATGTTGTGAAGGAACGCAACCACAATGTTTTGAAAAAGGTGGTTTTTACCAACGAATGGGTGACGTTTGCATCGGAACTATTGAAAACACAGAGTTTTGGGTAGACAAAGATTTATTCGAATATTGGAAACATGCGCATTTTACCTTGAAAGTAATTGATGCTTTTGGAGTTGGCGGATTTTCATTGGAAACTCCTTTGAAAAAAACGTTTCAAATTGAATATCGAATTTTCACCGAAGACGAAGAGAAAGATTTAGAACCAGTAAAATATATTGAATAATTTAAATTTTTATATTTTAGTCAACAAATCATTGAATTCAACAATCAATGGTTTGTGATCACTATACATGTACCAATCTTCATAAGCTCCAATTTCTACAGATTTTAAATTTTCTATAAAATCTTTTGAAGCGAAGCAATAATCAATATGGTATGGTTTATCTCTATGTCTATACATATATAGTGTTGGATGTTCTTCTTTACCCTGAATTTGATTAAAAAATTTATGATAAGTACTATAGATTTTTTTTTCTTCCAATTTTTCAACCACTGTTGAGTGATTTCCTTCTCTTCTTGATTTGTCCCAAATTTTATTACTATTAAAATCTCCTATTAAAATAGTTTTAGTTTCGGATAGTAACTTTTCGTAATAATTTATGGCTTTCCATACTTGTGTAACATAAGCACCATCTTTGTCTTCTGGATTATTTGCCCAAATTGCAAACAAAATAAAATCATGATTAGCACTAGTTACTGAAATAGGTAACACATCTTTAAAACTAGGGTTATGGCATTTAAGTAATTCGAGTTTATAATTATTGAATGCAAAAATTCCAATTCCTTTATTTTGATTTTTCCCGTACCATATTGTGTCGCTAGGAATTTCTAATCCATCCATAAAAAATAATTTTTCTAGGCTTTCACACTCAGGAATAATTAAAATATCTGGCTTATATGCAAAAATATATTTTGCTTTTTTCCTAAAAGCCATGTTACAATTCCAAGTTATAATTTTCATTTGTAAAATTAATTCACGTAAAGTAACTGATACTGTTTCGGAGTAATTCCTTCGTGCTTTTTAAACAATCGAATAAAGTAATTGGCATCTTCAAATCCTGATAAATAACAAACCTCATTGATTTGAATTGACGGATTTTTGAGTAATTTTTTGGCACATTTTATCTTTTCATTCAATACAAATTCAATCGGACTCATGCCTAATTCTCTTTTGAAAAACCGGTAAAATGAAGTTGTACTCATGCACGCTTTATCGCTTAAACTTTTCAAACTGATGTTTTCTTTTAAGTTCAATCGGATAAACTCAATAACTTCTGAAATTGGATTGTTCGGATTACTAAATAATCCGTCATCAATCGATTTTGCAGTTTGCGTTTGAATAATTCGTATCAACAATTCTTGCAAAGTCAAATCGGCCAAAGCATCTTTTGTGATTGACGTGCTCATGCATTCTTTGATGAGTTTGTTGATGGTCGTAGCCAAATCGACGTTGTTATAAAAGAAATAATTTTGATAATTCAATTGCCAAAATTGGTCGGTTCCTTCTTTTGGATAACGCTCGTTTAAGAAATTTAAAGTGTCTTTAATTTTAGATTGTTCGATTGCCAATGCCAAACATTGTGTAGGATTATTTTTGGAAGCTTCAGGAAAATCGATTTTCATTTCTACATTAGACGGAATTACAACTGTTTCTCCTGGCAAATAATCAAATCCAGGTTCGTCAAAAAGATGCATTACTTTTTTACCACGCAGCATACTTGTCACGACCAAATCATTAAATTTTAACGGAACCAATTGCGATTCTTGATATGTTTCAAAAAGGTTGAGTTCGCAATTATTCAGAGAATAAACTGTTCTGTTTTCAACCAAAGTTTTTAACGACTTTTCAGTTGATAATTCGGGTTTGGTAAGTAAAGTTCTTTGATTGTTCATAGACGAAAATAT
>NZ_DQDX01000007.1:14202-14415 GCF_003525665.1 Flavobacterium sp. | reverse complement strand
ACTTTAAACTTTTAAACTAAATTTATGAAAGCATACATATTTCCAGGACAAGGCGCGCAATTCTCGGGCATGGGAAAAGAATTATACGAAACTTCGGCAGTTGCAAAAGAATTATTTGAAAAAGCCAATGAAATTCTAGGTTTTAGAATCACAGACATCATGTTTGAAGGAACAGCCGAAGAATTAAAAGAAACCAAAGTAACGCAACCAGCC
>NZ_DQDX01000007.1:13400-14113 GCF_003525665.1 Flavobacterium sp. | reverse complement strand
TGTTTTTTTACACTCGGTTATTTTAGCTAAAACATTGGAAGATTTCAAACCAGAAATGGTTGCCGGACATTCATTAGGCGAATTTTCTGCGCTTGTAGCAAATGGTGCTTTATCCTTTGAAGACGGATTAAAATTGGTTTCACAAAGAGCAATCGCAATGCAAAAAGCGTGTGAAATTGCACCATCAACAATGGCTGCAGTTTTAGGTTTAGCCGATGAAAAAGTTGAAGAAGTTTGCGCTTCTATTGACGGAATTGTTGTCGCTGCAAATTATAACTGTCCGGGACAATTGGTGATTTCTGGAGAATTTAAAGCTGTAGAAGAAGCATGCGTAGCCATGAAAGAAGCTGGAGCGAAAAGAGCATTATTACTTCCTGTTGGTGGCGCATTTCACTCACCAATGATGGAACCAGCAAGAGAAGAATTGGCAGCAGCAATTGAAGCCACGACTTTTTCAACTCCAATTTGCCCTGTGTATCAAAATGTAACTGCAAGCGCGGTTTCTGACGCAAACGAGATTAAGAAAAATCTAATTATCCAATTGACAGCTCCAGTAAAATGGACACAATCGGTACAACAAATGATAAAAGATGGAGCGACTTTATTTACAGAAGTTGGACCAGGAAAAGTATTGGTTGGATTGGTAAATAAAATAGATAAAGAAGCGGCGACGCATTCGGCGTAATTTAGTTTGCAGATTTCAGGTTGCAGAT
>NZ_DQDX01000007.1:11349-13310 GCF_003525665.1 Flavobacterium sp. | reverse complement strand
GATTTCAGGTTGCAGATTTCAGATAGAAATTCCATCAAGATTGTCATTCCGCAGGAATCTCACAAGAAAATCCTTAGGTAAACATTATATAATTAAGACTCCGAAATTCCATCGGAGTTTTTTTAGTTATATTTGTTAAAACAATTTCCGTTTTATGAATTTAAATTTACGAACCGTAAACGTCACCCGATACATTACGCCACTTCGCGAAGGCGGATCACTTCCTGCTTTGGCCGAAGCTGATGACGATTTTAAATATGTTTTAAAATTTCGTGGTGCTGGTCATGGCGTAAAAGCCTTGATTGCCGAATTTCTTGGTGGCCAAATTGCTAAATTTCTTGGTTTGCCAGTTCCAGAATTGGTTTTTGCTAATCTAGACGAAGCTTTTGGAAGAACTGAAGCCGATGAAGAAATTCAGGATTTATTGCAATTCAGTCAAGGATTGAATTTGGGTTTGCATTATCTATCGGGTGCAATAACTTATGATGCAGCAACCAATGATTGCGACGAGGTTTTGGCTTCTAAAATCGTTTGGCTTGATGCGTTTATTACTAATGTTGACCGAACTTTTAGAAATACCAATTTACTTATTTGGAGAAAAGA
This sequence comes from Flavobacterium sp., assembly GCF_003525665.1. Classification (GTDB taxonomy): domain Bacteria; phylum Bacteroidota; class Bacteroidia; order Flavobacteriales; family Flavobacteriaceae; genus Flavobacterium. The sequence continues at coordinate 12,707 of NZ_DQDX01000007.1, read as the reverse complement.
ATTGTGGTTAATTGATCACGGTGCTGCTTTTTATTTTCATCATTCTTGGGATAATTGGAAAGCCAATGCTGTTTCGCCTTTTGCTTTAATAAAAGATCATGTTTTATTACCAAAAGCAAGTAAATTGGAAGAAGCAAATACCGAATTTACTTCAAAATTAAATGACGTAATTCTAAAAGAAATTGTAAATCAAATTCCGGATGATTGGTTGCAATGGGAAGATGGTGCAATTTCTCCAGAAGAAATTAAAGAAGTTTATTTTCAGTTTTTGTCCATTCGATTATCAAATTCAAATCTATTTTTAAAACAAGCGCAAGATGCACGAAAAACACTTATATGAGTATGCTGTTCTTCGTGTAGTTCCAAAAGTGGAGCGCGAAGAATTTATCAATATCGGATTGTTACTTTTTTGTAAACGTCAAAAATATTTACGAATTGAATACCGTATTTTTTCTGATAAAATAAAATCCATTTGTTCTGAGTTTGACCAAGAGCAATTGAAAGAAAATTTAGATTCTTTTGTAAAAATTGGAAGCGGAAAAAAAGATGGCGGACCAATTGCAACCTTCGATATTGCAGAACGCTTTCGATGGTTGACGGCAGTTAAGAGTTCGAGTATTCAAACCTCTCGACCACATTCTGGTTTCAGCTCAAATTTGGATGAAACATTTGAAAAATTATATTCAGAATTAGTTTTATAAAACAAATAAAATGCACAAAATAAAAACACTCTTAGAAAATTTAAAAGACGTAAAAGTTATAGATTCTTCCATCGATTACTCCGATTATGTTGCTGTAGATTTATCGGCATCCAACGAAGAATTATCCAAATTAAATATTACTGATGCAGCAGCATTTGAAAATTATATTGAAGATTATCTTACTAAAAACAATGCAAAAGTAGCTTTTGGTGGTTATCAAGAAATTAGAAATTTGTACAAAAGAAGTACGGTTTTCAATGATGAAAATTCGGACGAGCGCAACATTCACATTGGTTTGGATTTATGGATAAAAGCTGGAACATCGGTTTTAGCGGCATTAGACGGAACCATTCATAGTTTTCAAAACAACACTTCTCTTGGCGATTATGGTCCGACAATTATACTGGAACATCAAATTGAAGAACTAAAATTTTATACATTATACGGACATTTGAGTTTGGATAGTCTAACAGATAAACAAATTGGAACAGAAGTCAAAAAAGGAGAAGTAATTGCAACATTGGGTTCGCCACCAATAAACGGCGATTATGCACCGCATTTACATTTTCAGATTATCATTGATATTGAAAATAAAGTTGGTGATTATCCTGGAGTTTGTAACGAAAAAGATTTAGAATTTTATTCAGAAAATTGTCC
>NZ_DQDX01000007.1:8397-11237 GCF_003525665.1 Flavobacterium sp. | reverse complement strand
TATTCAGAAAATTGTCCTGATCCAAATTTTTTATTGAAAATCAATTAACCTTAAAATTTGGCATTTAATTTGTATTACAAAAAATGTTCTTAAACAATTATTAATTTAATCACATCAAAAAAATGAAAAAAACAATTTTAGCAGTAGCATTTATGGCTGTTGCAATGGTATCTTGCCAAGACAAAACAAAAGACAAAGTAGAAGATGCAACAGAAGCAGTTGGAACAGAGGTAGAAGCTAAACTGGATACAATTTCAGAAAAAGTAGATACTGTCATTGATTCTGCTCAATCTAAAACAGGTAAAGCTCTTGAAAAAGGTGCAGAAAAATTAGAAGAAGGCGCAGAAAAAATGAAAGAAGCTGCTAAGAAGTAATTTCAAAAAAGAAATCCTCACAAAACTAAATTGTGAGGATTTTTATTTTAAATAGGTTCTCTAAAATTGCCTACTGCATTCTTACTTTCTTCTCCCATTTCCAAGCGCTATCAACGGCTTCTTCCAGATTATATTGTGTTTTCCATCCTAAAACAGCACTTGCTTTATCAGTATTTGCAAAAGCTTCAATAACATCACCTTCTCTTCTAGATACAATTTTATAGGGTAATTTTTGACCAGACACTTTTTCAAATGCTGTAATTACCTCAAGAACCGAGCTTCCTGTTCCTGTCCCTAGATTAAAAGTTTCTACTTTTTCAAGATTTTTTTTATCTAATAATCTTTGCAATGCAATAACATGTGCTTTCGCCAAATCTACAACATGAATGTAATCGCGAATACACGTTCCGTCTGGCGTTGGATAATCATTTCCGTAAACCGATAACTCTTGACGCAATCCTAAACCAGTTTGTGTAATAAACGGAACCAAATTTTGAGGAACACCAAGCGGTAATTCTCCAATTTCGGCACTCTGATGAGCTCCAATTGGATTAAAATAACGCAATAAAATCGAATTGATATTGGTCACTTTGGCAACATCATTTATTATTTCCTCACCTATTTGCTTTGTGTTTCCATAAGGTGACATTGCTTGTTGAACAGGCGCATTTTCTGTAATTGGCATTTTTTCGGCTTGACCGTAAACCGTACATGAAGAACTAAAAATAAAATTGGCATTTGGTAATTCTTTTAATTCCTGCAAAAGATAAACCAATGTGTTTATATTATTTTCATAGTATAATAAAGGATTTTCAACACTTTCGCCAACAGCTTTCGATGCAGCAAAATGAATCACACCAACAACATCATTATGTTTTTTAAAGAAATCTTGAACCGATGCTTTATCACGCAAATCCATCTTTTCAAAAATTGGCTTTTTGCCAGTAATATTAAAAATTCCATCCAAAACACTTTCTGATGAATTGGATAAATTATCAATCGCTACAACTTCAAAACCTTCATTTTGCAATTCAACAACTGTGTGCGAACCTATAAAACCTAAACCTCCTGTTACTACTATTTTCATATTTATTTTCTGCGAAGGCAGAAATCTTTTTTATTTATTATCAAAACAATGTGCAGACGCGATTAATCGCGTCTCTACGATAAATATTCTAAAACCGTATCCGTAATAAATTTAATTTGCTCATCATCCAATTCGGTGTGCATTGGCAATGATGTACAGACGCGATTAATCGCGTCTCTACGATAAATATTCTAAAACCGTATGCGTTATAAATTTAATTTGCTCATCATCCAATTCGGTATGCATTGGCAATGCAATTACTTCTTTGCACAACTGATTCGTTACTGGAAAATCTTCTTCTTTATATCTAGAATCAGCATACGCTTTCTGACTGTGCAACGGAATTGGATAATAAATCGCACACGGAATTCCTTTTTCTTGCAAATGTGCTAATAACCCATCGCGTTTTCCATTCGTAATTCTTATAACATATTGGTGAAAAACATGACAATCGCAAGTTTCACAAATAAATGGTGCCCAAATATTTGAATTCACACTCAACGCAACAGAATATTTTCTTGCTGCATCTTGACGTGCTTTATTGTATGTATCTAAATGTGGCAATTTCGCTTTCAAAACTCCAGCCTGAATACTATCCAAACGCGAGTTCACTCCTACTACATCATGATGGTAACGTTCATACATTCCGTGATTTACAATTCCGCGTAACTTGTGAGCTAACGCATCATCGTTTGTAAAAATCGCTCCACCATCGCCATAACAACCTAAATTTTTAGAAGGAAAAAACGATGTCGCACCAACATGTCCAATGGTTCCAACTTTCTTTTTAGAACCATCGTTTGATTTATAATCAGCTCCAATTGCTTGCGCATTATCTTCAATTACATAAAGGTTATGTTCGTTTGCTATTTCCATAATCGCATCCATATTGGCTGCACGACCAAACAAATGCACCGGCACAATCGCCTTAGTTCGTGGCGTTATCGCTTTTCTGATTCCGTCAAGTGAAATATTCATATTATTCATATCAACATCCACCAAAACCGGAGTCAACTGCAACAAAGCAATCACTTCAACAGTTGCAGCAAATGTAAAATCGGCTGTGATTACCTCATCTCCAGGTTTTAAATCCAATCCCATCATGGCAATTTGCAACGCATCGGTTCCGTTTGCACAAGGAATTACGTGTTTTACACCTAAATAATCTTCTAAATCTTTCTGAAATTGATGAACCAACGGTCCGTTTATATAGGTATTATTTTCTAAAACATCTTGAATTGAAGCATTCACTTCTTCTTTTATTTTTTCGTATTGACCTTTTAAGTCAACCATTTGTAATTTCTTCATCTTAAAAAATTTGAAATACAAAAGTATAACATTTCTTATTATTTGGAGCGAATGGTTCGGGCTTTTTTTAT
>NZ_DQDX01000007.1:0-8335 GCF_003525665.1 Flavobacterium sp. | reverse complement strand
ACTTCGGTGCCGCTACAATCAGGGCTAATTAGCATTTGTCCTTCGCAAAATCAGATTTTCAAAAGAAATTTAGTTGTGAAAATCCGTTTAATCTGTAAAATCTGAGGCAAAAAATCTTATTTTTACCCAACTAAAATTCAACAATGCTTTTTCTATACAATCTAATTATAATTCTGGCTTCGCAAATAGTAAAACTAGTAGCGCTTTTCAGTCCGAAAGTCAAACTTTTTGTCAACGGAAGAAAAGAAGTTTTTCCTATTTTACAAAGTAAAATCAGTCCAAACGACAAAACAATTTGGTTTCATGCTGCATCATTAGGTGAATACGAACAAGGTTTACCAGTGATAGAAAAAATAAAAGTTCAATACCCAAATCATAAAATAGTTGTTACTTTCTTCTCACCATCAGGTTACGAAGTAAGAAAAAACAATACTGTTGCCGATGCTACAGTCTATCTTCCATTAGACACAAAATCGAACGCACAGAAATTCATCAAAACCATAAATCCAGAATTAGTTTTCTTCATCAAATATGAATATTGGCCCAATTATCTGAATGAATTGAAAAAACTTCAAATAAAAACTTATCTAATTTCAGGTATTTTCAGAGAAAACCAAGCTTTTTTCAAATGGTATGGAGGTTTTTACAGAAACGCTTTAAAAACATTCGACTACTTTTTTGTACAAAACGAAAGCTCCAAAAATCTGATTCAATCTATTGGTTTCAATAACGTAAAAGTTTCCGGTGACACTCGTTTTGACAGAGTAGTTTCCATTTTGGAACGAGATAATTCATTAGATTTTATCCAACAATTCAAAGACAATAAAACCACAATCGTCATAGGCAGTTCATGGCCAAAAGACGAAAATTTATTGGTGAATTACATTAATAATGCATCCGATGATATAAAATTCATCATCGCACCGCACAATATCAAATCGGAACAAATTGTAAATCTGAAATCACAAATTACAAAACCAACGATTTTATTTTCCGAAAATGTAGAGACAAGGCATGCCTTGTCTCTACAGGAAAAAAACGTTTTCATCATCGACACTATCGGAATTTTAACCAAAATTTATTCCTACGCAGACATCGCCTACGTTGGTGGCGGATTTGGAAATCCTGGTGTTCATAACATTTTAGAACCAGCAACATTTGGAATCCCGATCATTATTGGTCCCAATTATTCGCATTTTGCCGAAGCAATTGCATTGGTTCATCAAGAAGGTTGTGTTTCAATTTCGAATCAAAATGAATTAAACGAAGCCCTTGATAATTTAGTTTTCAATGAAGATGACCGTCACGAAAAAGGACATATTTGTTCCACTTTTGTACAAATGAATAAAGGTGCGACGGAAGTTATTTTGAAACATATTAATAATTAATCAATGTTAAAAATTGTATTCTTTATAATGTATCACGGCTGGAAAATAGAAGAACCTCGTTTCAACTCAAGAAATCTTCAAAGATTACAAACAGCTTTTATTGCTCAACAATGTACATTTTTTATCATTTTATTTTTAATACCTATTGAAAAATATTTTGATACAAAATTTTTAAATTGGATTAAATTATTAACTAATGATATTAAAACCGTTAGATTATTTGTAATGCTCTTTGTCATTTCAACAATTATTATTTATAACTATTTTACGATTTTTAGAAAGGATGCTAGAGAAAAAATTTTAAATCAATATAAAGGAAAATTTACAACCTTGATAAAATATCATAATGTCATATTCGCTTTATTACTCCTTCTCCCATTCATTTTAATTTGTTTATTGGATACTTAACCAAATGACAACATTCAAACCCTTAGAAACTTCTCAAGTAGAAACCATCACTGCAATGATGCAAGATTTCTATGCAATAGATAATTATCCAATTGACGTTGAAATTTCCAAACAATTATTTCAAGAATTTATTTCTCATGAAAATCTGGGGAAAGCTTGGTTGATTTATGACAATTCAGAAGTAATTGGTTATGTAATTCTAACCTTCATTTTTAGTTTCGAATATAAAGGAAGAATAGCATTCATTGACGAACTTTACCTAAAAGATATCGCACGAGGAAAAGGAATTGGAACCAAAACACTTGAGTTCATAAAAGAACAAATTCCTAAATTATCGTTAAAATTACTCTATCTTGAAGTAGAACATCACAATGAAAACGCTCAAAGATTGTATATTGCAAACGATTTCGTGATTCACAACCGAAAACTACTAAAATTCAAAACGCAAACTATCTAAAAATCCAATAATCTAAAAATCTAATTATGAGATTCATTAAATTACTATTATTATTATTTGTCATTCAAACCCAAGCGCAACAAGGCGGCATGTGGATTCCATCATTATTGAAAGGAATGAACGAAACCGAAATGAAAAATCTTGGAATGAAAATCTCTGCCGAAGAAATTTATTCGGTAAACAATTCTAGCATGAAAGATGCTGTTCCGCAATTCAATGGAGGTTGTACAGCCGAAGTGATTTCTGACAAAGGATTGATTTTAACAAATCACCACTGCGGATTTGATGTTATTCAAAACCATTCAACCGTAGAACACGATTATTTACAAGATGGTTTTTGGGCTTACAAAATGGAAGAAGAAATTCCAAACAAAGATTTAGTTGTAATGTTTGTGGTTCAAATTGATGATGTTACTACTAAAATTTTAGAAGGCGTTGCATCGCTTTCATCAGAAGCTGAAAAACAAAAGAAAATTCAGGAAAATATTGCTTCGGTAACCAATTCTTCTCCAAAAGAAGCTTGGCAAGAAAACAAAATCAGAACTTTTTATGATGGAAATCAGTACTTATTATTTGTAACAGAAACTTATAAAGACGTTCGTTTTGTTGGCGCGCCACCAAGTTCTATTGGAAAATTTGGATCGGATACTGATAACTGGGTTTGGCCTCGTCACACTGGAGATTTTTCTTTATTCAGAATTTATGCTGATAAAAATAATCGTCCTGCAGCTTATTCTGCAGATAATGTTCCTTACAAACCAAAACACTTTTTCCCAATTTCAATCGCTGGTTTAAAAGAAAATGATTTCACAATGGTAATGGGTTATCCTGGAAGAACTACAGAATATTTACCATCGGTTGCTGTAAATCAAATTATTGAAACTTTAAATCCGGCTAAAATTGAAATTCGCGATGCTGCTTTAAAAGTACAAGACCGATTTATGAGAAAAAGTCAAGCCATCAAAATTCAGTACGCTTCAAAATATGCGAGTGTTGCAAATTATTGGAAAAAATGGATTGGTGAAACTAAAGGTTTGAAGAAATCAAATGCGGTTGCTGCCAAACAAAAATTCGAAAAAGAATTCCAAGAAAAAGTAATAAAAGCAGGAAAACAATCAGAATACGGAAATCTATTAACTGATTTTGAAAAAAATTACACTGAAATAAAAGACTATGCATTGGCTAGAGATTATTTCACTGAAGTTGCTTTGAGAAATTCAGAAATATTGACTGTTGGTTACAAATTGTACCAATTAGAACAAATTTTAAATTCTAAAGGCGAGCAATCATTTACAGATAGAAAAAACAATTTATCAACTGGAATAGATGAGTTTTACAAAGATTACAATGTTGATGTTGATCGTAATGTATTTGAACAATTAATTGGTTTGTATGCAGCGAATTATCCAAAACAATTTTTACCAGAATCATTGAAAAATATTGATGCACCAAAATTAACTGCTGATATTTTTACAAATTCAAAATTAACTTCACTACAAAATTTCAGATCATTATTAGAAGGTGATTCGAAAACAGTTATTGAAAAATTGAATAATGACAAAGGTTATCAATTAATCAAATCGATGACCGAAGCTTTTTCTAAAAATGTAGCTCCGAAATATGATGAATTGAATTTGAAAAATATTGCGTTACAAAGAACTTACATGAAGGCTATTTTAGAATTAAGTCAGAAATCAGATCGAATTTTTCCTGATGCTAATAGTACTTTGCGTGTAACTTATGGAAAAGTAAAAGGATATAAACCAAATGATGGAGTTGTTTATGAGCCATTCACTTATTTAGATGGAATTATGGAAAAATACATCCCGGGTGATTATGAATTTGATGTTCCAAAAAAATTAATCGATTTGTACAATACTAAAGACTATGGAAATTATGGTGTAAATGGTAAAATGCCCGTTTGTTTTATAGCAACAAATCACACTACAGGAGGAAATTCTGGAAGTCCAGCCTTAGATGCAAAAGGAAATTTAATTGGCTTAAATTTTGATAGAGTTTGGGAAGGAACTATGAGCGATGTTTATTACTCACCAGAGATTTGTAGAAACATTATGGTTGATGCCCGATATGTTTTATTCATTATTGATAAATTTGCGGGTGCAAAAAATATCATTAACGAATTGAAAATCATACAACCAGCAAAGAAAAAATAATTTTAGTGTAAATTTAAGTTTGGCACGAAATTTGTAAATAAGTTTGCCGGAATAGAAAGTGAAAAATTTGAAAAAAAGTGAAATAAAAGTTTTTCCGATTGAAAAAATTTATATCTTTGCTCCGAATTAATAATTAACCTTTTATAATTAAGTAAGATGAAAAAAGTATTTTTAAGTTTAGCTATCGTTGCTGCATTAACTGTAGTATCTTGTAAACAAGCAGAAGGTGATGCTGCTGCTGCTGTTGATTCAACAGCTGCTGTTGTTGATTCTGCTGCTGAGGTAGTTGATTCTGCTGCTGCTGTAGTTGATTCTGCTGCTGCTGTAGTTGATTCTGCTGCTACTAAAGTTACTGAAGAAGTAAAAAAATAATTAAAACCTAGTTTTAATTTTAAGCTCCGTTCGCGGAGCTTTTTTTATGCCTATTTTTTTATAAAACTCCAAAAACATCTTCTGCTGGAGGAAAAATATCATCTTGTGAGGAAAAATCAAGAATTTCTGATTTTGAAATTGTTCTTATAATTTCATCAATTCCTTTTTGAAGTAATAATTGTGTAGTATATTTTCTGCTAACTGCAATTTCTCGATCTTTTAAAATAATTTTAAAGTATAACTTTCCGTTTTTAGATTTAAACTTCATGAAGAAAACTTCGTTTATGCAATTTTTTAAATGATCTATATCGTCTTCACATTCAAATCGCAACTCAAAATCATTACTTATAAAAATAGTTTTACCCTTACGAGAAGTAAATTCGTATTTATAAAATCCATTAAGTCGTTTAGTAATTACAAAAGTTCCCATAGGTTATAAAAGCTATCAGTTTAATAATTGCACCAGATTTCGAAAATAAATTGAAATGTTAATCCGTAAAAAAATAATTTGGAATTTTACTTTTTAGGAATTTTATAAAATAAAAAAAGCTCCAAATAAATTTGGAGCTTTTGTACTCAAGGCGGGACTTGAACCCGCACGAACTAAACGTTCACTGGATTTTAAGTCCAGCGTGTCTACCAATTCCACCACTCGAGCATTATAGTAGTTGAGCGAAAAACGGGGCTCGAACCCGCGACCTCGACCTTGGCAAGGTCGCGCTCTACCAACTGAGCTATTTTCGCATTATCAGATTTCCTTAGAGCGGCATTACTTGTTCTGTAATGCGGATGCAAATGTAACACTTAAATTCAATTATGCAAACGTTTTTTTGAAAAATTTTAGCACAAAATCATAACCAACTGATAACGTAAACATTACTTTTTAAGTAACATTCTTTTTATTTCATTTAACTTCATTAAAGCTTCTACTGGAGTGAGCGTATTGATATCTAAACCTAAAATCTCCTCTTTAATTTCTTCTAATAATGGATCATCTAAATTAAAAATACTCAACTGCATGTCGTCTTTAGCTGATTTTATTCCGTTTAACGCATCTCCTGAATGGTCTTTCTCTAATTTCTTTAATAGTTTTTGCGCTTTTTGAATAACTGTTTGCGGCATTCCGGCCATTTTAGCCACATGAATACCAAAACTATGTGCGCTTCCTCCTTTTACTAATTTTCTAATGAAAAGAACAGTGTCTTTTAATTCTTTCACAGAAACATTATAATTTTGAATTCGTGGCAACAGTTCACTCATCTCATTCAATTCATGATAATGCGTTGCAAAAAGCGTTTTTGGTCGGGCTGGATTTTCATGCAAGAAATCGGCGATTGCCCATGCTATCGAAATTCCGTCGTATGTACTTGTACCGCGACCAATTTCATCTAAAAGCACCAAACTTCTATCGGAAATATTATTCAAGATGGAAGCTGTTTCATTCATTTCAACCATGAAAGTAGATTCACCCATCGAAATATTATCACTCGCTCCTACTCTAGTAAAAATTTTATCAATAACACCCATTCGCACGGCTTCTGCTGGAACGAAACTTCCCATTTGAGCCAAGAGAACGATCAAAGCTGTTTGGCGCAAAATAGCCGATTTACCCGACATATTCGGACCAGTAATCATAATTAATTGCTGCGTTTCTCTATCTAAATAAACATCATTGGCAATGTAAGGAACGCCAACTGGCAACTGTTTTTCAATAACAGGATGACGACCGTTTGTAATTTCAAGCTCGAAAGTATCATCAATTATTGGACATACATAGTTATTTTCGATAGCCAATTGCGCGAAGGAAGTTAAACAATCTAATTGCGCTATCAAATTAGCATTCAACTGAACTGGTTTAATGTAAGTTGCAATCCAATTAATTAATTGTTCAAATAATTGTCCTTCTATTTGATGAATCTTTTCTTCGGCACCAAGAATTTTGGTTTCATATTCTTTTAGCTCTTCGGTTATGTATCTTTCAGCATTTACTAATGTTTGCTTGCGAATCCATTCGGTAGGAACTTTATCTTTATGTGTATTTCTAACTTCGATATAATATCCAAAAACATTATTAAACGAAATTTTAAGCGATGAAATTCCGGTTAATTCTGATTCTCTTTTCTCAATTCCTTCTAAAAATTCTTTTCCAGAAAAGGCAATGCTTCGCAATTCATCTAGTTCAGCATGAACTCCAGTAGCGATTGCATTTCCTTTAGCTATTGCAACTGGTGCGTCTTGATTTAAAGTAGTTTTAATTTTCTCACGCAACAAATCGCAAGCATGCAAACTATCGCCAATAACGCGAACCGCTTCCTGTTTACTATCTAAAGCCAATGATTTAATGGGAATAATGGCATCCAATGATTCTTTCAAATAAATCACTTCTCTTGGAGAAACTTTTCCGGCAGCAATTTTAGAAATCAAACGCTCCAAATCGGAAATTTGCTTAATTTGATACTGAATTTTATGAAGAATTTCCTGATTTTCTTTCAAATAAGAAACTACATCATGACGACTTTTAATTTTTATAGACTCTTTTAAAGGTAATGCCAACCATCGTTTTAACAATCTTCCACCCATTGGCGAAAGTGTTTTATCGATTACATCCAATAGAGTAACCGCATTCGGATTGTAACTGTGATACAATTCTAAATTTCGAATAGTAAATCGATCCATCCAAACATAAGCATCTTCTGCAATTCTTTGAATGTTGGTTATATGCTGAACCCGATTGTGTTGTGTTTCTGATAAATAATATAAAATGGCACCCGATGAAATTATGCCTTCATGCAATTCTTCAACACCAAATCCTTTTAATGAATTGGTTTGAAAATGATTGGTTAAAGTTTCAAAAGCATAATCTTGCTGATAAACCCAATCTTCAAGATAAAAAGTATTAAAATCTTCTCCGAAACTTTCTTTAAACTGATTTTTATTATTCTTCTGAATTAGAATTTCACTCGGACTAAAATTTTGAAGTAACTTATCAATGTACTCTTCATTTCCTTGCGATGTTAGAAATTCTCCAGTTGAAACATCAAGAAATGAAACGCCTAATTGTTTCTTTCCAAAATAAATTGACGCTAAGAAATTATTTGATTTAGATTGTAAAACCTCATCATTCATAGAAACTCCAGGAGTTACCAACTCAGTCACACCACGTTTTACAATAGTTTTTGTCATTTTGGGATCTTCAAGCTGATCGCAAATAGCTACTCGAAGTCCGGCTTTTACTAACTTAGGTAAATAAGTATTGATAGAATGATGCGGAAAACCAGCCAAAGCAGTTTCGGTTTCAGAACCTGCACCGCGTTTAGTTAATGTTATTCCAAGAATTTTAGACGCACGAACGGCATCTTCCCCAAAAGTTTCATAAAAATCTCCTACTCTAAACAATAAACAAGCATCAGGATACTTCCTTTTTATCTCGTTGTATTGCTTCATTAACGGCGTTTCTTTGGGGCTTTTATCTTTTGATGACAATGAAAATCTGATTTAAAAATTAGCTTACGAATTTAATTATTTAATATTAAAAT
>NZ_DQDX01000039.1:3573-9010 GCF_003525665.1 Flavobacterium sp. | reverse complement strand
GTTTGTCATTCCGCAGGAATCGCACAAGAAATATTTTTTTTAATATATTTACATTCAGTAAATTAAAGTATAACTTATTTTTTTTAAATAATTAAATACAACCATTTTATAACTTAAATCGTCTATCAAAATAGAAATCATTAGTATCATGAAAAAACTAACATTCTTACTTTTCTTTGTTTTTGCTGCTGCAACTGCCCAAAAAGCTGACAGAACTAATTTTGGGTCATTACAAAACATAAAGGCATCCGACTATGCGGTGACATTTACCTCAAATTTTTCTAAAACTGGTGGAAGCAATGAACCTTTCAAGATGGTTTTTATTAATACCATTACAGGAAAAACTAATGAGGTTGTACTTGCTGAAAAGACAAACATCAGAAAAGTACACACTGATATTGAGGCCAACTTTCTTGGTTCAAAATTTGTCGTAGTAGAATGTTATTCTGAAGTTGAAAAAAGACTGCCAAAAGCATCAGGTTTTGTATCTAAATTATACTTGATTTCGCTTAATGATTTTAAAGTTACTCCAATTTCAACTGAGGATTTTAGTTTGAAAAATTGGCAGATTAATACTAAAACCAACAAAATTGTTTTTATAGAACAAGAAAATGGTATGAAAGATTTATCTGGTGAAGTACAGAAAATAATGGTATTCGATCTAGATAACGGAACAAAAAGAGAAGTTTTTTCAAATAATTAATTTTTCCATGCAACCATTTTGCAACTATAATCGTCTATGTAAATAGAAGTCTGTTTTTAATGCAAATAACAGAACACTGAATACTAAATACTGAACACTGAACACTGAACACTGAGCACTGAACACTGAACACTAAAAATGAAAGTAATCAACTTACATCAAGAAGAAAGAGAATTAATCGAACTGGCTGTCGAGAACAATCGTCATGCGCAACATAAGATTTATTCTAAATTTTCTCCAAAAATGCTAAGTGTTTGCAGGCAATACATAAAAGATTTGCACGAAGCCGAAGACATTATGATTACCGCTTTTATGAAAGTCTTCACCAATCTGAAAAATTTTAAACACGAAGGAAGTTTTGAAGGTTGGATAAGACGAATTATGATAAACGAATGCATTTCCTTTATTAGAGTTCAAAAGAAAGTTAAGTTCATTGAAGACGAGAATTATTTTGAAGAAAGTTTTAACAATATTGAAAGCCAGTTTTCAGTCGACGATATTCAATTTTTAATAGATAATTTGCCCGACGGATATAAAATGGTTTTCAATCTGTATGCAATAGAAGGTTATAAACATCAAGAAATTGCAACAATGTTAGGGATAAATGAAGGAACATCAAAATCGCAGTTGTCTCATGCCAGAAAGGTTTTACAAGAGAACATCAGCAAACTAAAAAATTACAACAATGGAACCGAATAAATTAGAAAATCAAATAAAAGAGAAACTAAATTCTCGCGAAATCCAACCAACCGAAATGGCTTGGGACAGATTAGACGCTATGCTATCAGTTTCTGAAGAAAAAAAAACAAAGCGTTTTCCGTTTTTGACATCCAAATTTATTGGAATTGCTGCCAGCGTTTTGGTTTTTCTATCTGTTGGTTTGTACTTTATAAATCAAGAAAATACCGATATTGACATTCAAGAATCAGTTGTTGTAAAAGAATCAGTTAAAATAAATACTTCAGAGGAAAACAATAATGAAGTGAAAGAAATTAATTCAATTCCGGTTCAATCAGAAGAACAAGTTGCAGTAACTACAAACAATAAATCACAAACAATAAACAAAAAATCATCAAAGAGTTTCAATCAAAACAATCAAAAAACTACAGTTAATCCAATCATCAACAAAAACAAAGAAATAGAATTTTTAGGAAACGGAGATGTCGCACAAAAAGACCTTCCGCGAATTGAAACTAGAAAAGAAATCGTAGTTTCTAAACCTAACAATGTTAATGTTGACGATTTATTAGCATCGGTAGAAAACGAATCTAAAAGCACAAAAAAACCTTCTGTAAAAGTAAACGCCAATACTTTGTTATCTCAAGTCGACGGAGAATTAGAGCAAAGTTTTAGACAAAAAGCCATCAATAGAATTAGTAGAAATTACCAAGAAGTAAAACTGGCACTTGCCAATAGAAATCAGGAATAAAAATCATTAATCATTAAATTAAATCATCATGAGAAATTTTACAATTTACTTAGCACTATTACTATGCCTTTTTGCAAGCAAAATGGTAGCACAAGAAACTTTTGAAGGCAAAGCAAAAGCTATTGCAAACAAAATCGAAAAAATCACAACAGAAGAAAAAGAAGCATTAAAAGTTGAGGTTGAGGAAGTAAACGTTCAGTTTGAAAAAGGAACAATTACCAAAGCGCAAGCCGATAAAAAAAAGCAAGATTTAGCACAAGCTAGAGCTACAATTATCGAAAATAAAGTAGCCGTTGCTCAAGAAGAATTGAAAGATTTAGTTCAGCAAAAAGTGAACGGAAAAATCAATTCTGATGATTCTGAAACTTCAAAAGACAGTATACTATTTGAAGGAAAAAGATATTCAATTTCTTTTAAAGTTAAAGATAGTACTTATATAGATGCTGATGGAATTAAAAGAGTTTATAAGAGAAAGTACAAAGAAAATAGTGAAAGACGCACTACATCACAATTCGTTTTTGCATTGGGTTTAAATAATGTAGTAACCGACGGTTCTGTAGAAAATTCGGATTTCAAATTTATGGGTTCTCGATTCTACGAATGGGGTTTAACTTACAATACACGCCTCGCCAAAAACAATAATTTATTGCATTTAAAATATGGAGCTTCGGTAATGTACAACGATTTACGACCAACTCAAAATAGAGTTTTTGTAATTGATGGTGATCAAACCAACTTAGAAACAAGTCCGATAAACTTAAAAAGTTCTCGTTTTAGAAATGTTTATTTGGTTGCGCCTTTACATTTAGAATTTGATTTTACAGAGAAAAAAATTAAAGACGATAAAGCAATTTTTAGAACACATCAAAGCTTCCGTTTCGGAATTGGTGGTTATGCTGGAGTACGAATCAAATCAAAACAAAAAACAGAATACAAAATAGACGATATCGACTATGATGTAAAAGCAAAAGGCGATTTTAACGCAAGTAATTTCATCTATGGTGTGAGTTCTTACATTGGTTACGGACAAACAAGTTTGTATCTAAAATACGATTTAAATCCGTTGTTTCAAGACAATGCAATCAAACAAAATAATGTTTCATTAGGATTGCGTTTCGATTTCAATTAAGAAATTTGTTAGGTTATTTATAGTGCAACCTGCAAGGTTTTCATTAACCTTGTAGGTTTTTTTATTTAAAAATTGGTAACTTTAAACCCTCAAACTTTTAAACTTATAACCATATAAACTCTTAAACTTTTTTTCAAAATTGATTACCAAAGAAACCATAGATAAAGTTTACGAAGCATCTCGAGTAGAGGAAGTTATCGGCGATTTTGTACAATTAAAACGCGCCGGAAGCAACTTCAAAGGATTGTCTCCGTTTTCAGATGAGCGTTCGCCTTCGTTCATGGTTTCGCCAGTAAAACAAATTTGGAAAGATTTTTCATCCGGAAAAGGAGGAAATGCCATCGCGTTCATCATGGAGCACGAACATTTTTCCTATCCAGAAGCCATTCGATATTTAGCCAAAAAATACAATATCGAAATTGAAGAAACCGAACTTTCAGACGAGCAAAAAGAAGTTGCTAACGAAAAGGAAAGTCTTTTTTTAGTTTCCGAATTTGCATCGAAATATTTTCAAGACGTACTTTTAAATACCGAAGAAGGAAAAGCAATTGCCTACACGTATTTTAAGGAACGCGGATTCACAAACGATACCATTAAGAAATTCAATTTAGGATATTCACCCAATCAATGGGATGCTTTTACAAAAGAAGCGCTCGGAAAAGGATATAAATTAGAGTTTCTAGAAAAAACCGGACTCACAATTGTAGGTGAAGACAAGCAATTTGATCGATTCAAAGGTCGTGTGATGTTTCCAATTCAGTCCATGTCTGGTAGAGTTTTAGGTTTTGGAGGTCGAATTCTAACCAACGATAAAAAAGCAGCCAAATATTTAAATTCACCAGAAAGTGATTTGTACCATAAAAGCAAAGTCTTGTACGGAATTTTTCATGCCAAACAAGCCATTGCCAAACAAGATAATTGCTATTTAGTCGAAGGTTATACCGATGTTATTCAAATGCATCAAACCGGAATTGAAAATGTCGTAGCTTCATCTGGAACGGCTTTAACACCAGATCAAATCCGATTAATTAACCGATTGACCAAAAATATTACTGTTCTTTTTGACGGTGATGCGGCTGGTTTACGAGCTTCCATTCGAGGAATCGATTTGATTCTAGAAGAAGGAATGAACGTAAAAGTCTGCACTTTTCCAGATGGCGATGATCCAGATAGTTTTGCAAAAAAAACACCATTACAAGATTTGACAGCTTATCTGGAAGAAAATGCGATGGATTTTATCCAATTCAAAGCATCACTTTTAATGAAAGATGCCAAGAACGATCCTATCAAGAAAGCCGAGCTAATTCGAGATATGGTGGCTAGTATTTCTAAAATTCCAGACAGAATTAAACGAGAAGTTTACATTAAAGAAGTTTCTAGAATCATGGAAATTTCCGAAGATGTACTTTTTAATACTTTGGCTCAACTCGTTAAAAAAGATATTTCTGAGTTAGGTAAAAAGCAAAAAGAAGAGCAACAAACCTCATTTGAAGTTCATAAAAACGAAAATGTTGTTGCTGCTGCAAATGTCGATATCCAATTTGAACTCGAACATAAAATTATAGAAATCCTATTACTTTACGGAAACGTAGAAGATGATTTTGAAGACATTCACTTAAAAGCCAACGAACGAGGCGAGATGGAAGAAGTGAAAGAGATGAATAAATACAAAGTACACCAACGTATTTTTTTAAGTTTACAAGAAGACGAAATCGAACTAGCAAATCCTTTATTCAGAAGTATTTACAACGATATCATTAACTATTATAATCTAAACGAATCGTTCGAATTAGATCAATATTTATCGCAATTACCGTCAGAATTGGCTCAAGAAGTGACTACAATTCTCATGAACGACGAGCGCGAAGCATTACACAATTGGGAAGCCAAAAACATATTTGTAAAAGCCAAAGACAAAACCATAAGTCAATATGTTTCTGAAACTATTCTTACTTTAAGATGGTTTCTAGTCAATAAAATTATAGACGAATTAAAAACTTCAGTAACAAAAGACGCCGAAACCGATAATTCCGAAACCTTATCGATGGTAGTAGATTATCTAGGATTAACCAACGTATTCTCCAAAAAACTTGGAAGAGTAATCTCAAGACATAACTAGAAAAATCCCAAAACAAAAATTCCAAATCCCAACGATAAAATTGGAATTTGGAATTTA
>NZ_DQDX01000039.1:1870-3451 GCF_003525665.1 Flavobacterium sp. | reverse complement strand
ATTTAAAATATTGGAATTTCTTTAAACGATATCCAAAGTCTTAGCTTTATTAACCAAATCTACCAAATTGGTAACATTTAGTTTTTGCAATAATCTTAATTTGTAAGTACTAATTGTCTTTTCATTCAAGTCAAGAACCTTAGAAATTTCATTGTTTTTCTTTCCGTCACATAAGTAACGCAAAACCTCAATTTCTCTGTTAGATAACTTTCTGTAAAGACGTTCGCTTTTATTTTGCTTAGCAATAAGCGCCAAACTTTTCTTGATACTATCACTCAAAATTACAATTCCTTGATGAACTCTAATAATTGTAGTTCCAAGCGTTTCAAGCTTTGATGATTTGTGAACAAAACCAGAAACACCAGCTTTAATCGCATTTGGAGCATAAATTTGCTCGTTCAAACTAGTGAAAACTAATACTTTGGTATTTGGAAAATTTTTGATAATCGCTTTCAACTCATAGATACTTTTTAATCCGTCAAGTTCAAGGTCAATTACCAAGACATTTATCTCTTTATTTCGAAGTGCATCCGGCACCATATAGAAACTTCCCACATTAGAAACCACACTAATTTCTGGGTGATCTTTAAAATATGACTTTACGCCATAATGTACCACAGGGTAATTATCGGCAAGGCAAACATTGATCATAATTTTAATTTTTTAGAAATTAATACTCATAACTAATTGTAAAGTTAGTAAAAAAAATACTAATTATCGTAATTTATTGACTATTTAATATTTAAGTGCTAGTGGAACCTCACAAACAGGTATCGGATCCATCTTATGTTTATTTACGAAATTAAGGCGTTTATAGATGTCAAAAACCTCTTTTTGTCGTCCAGAAAACTGTTCTGTAACGCTTCCTTTTTCAGCTTCTAGCATTGCCCATTCCAATTCATCATAACTCGCTCCAAGCTGATCTTCGTCACTTCTATTATCACCAAATAATCCATCGGTCGGAGCCGCTTTTTGAATCGATTCTGGAATTCCCAAAAACTTTCCAAGCGCATAAACATCACTCTTCATTAAATCGGCAATCGGACTCAAATCAACGCCACCATCGCCATATTTTGTATAAAATCCAACGCCAAAATCCTCTACCTTATTTCCAGTTCCAGCAACCAACAAGCCGTTAATTCCAGCAAAATAATACAAAGTCGTCATTCGCAAACGAGCTCTCGTGTTCGCCAACGACAAATTATATTTCACCTCATTCTCCGTTTTTGGCATTTCAGCTTTAAATGTTTCATAAATCGGAGTCAAATTTGCTTCAGCGCGACTCACATTTGCAAACTTTTTAATCAATTGCTCAATGTGTTCTCGTCCGCGACTTACCTGATTTTCCGCCTGATGTATCGGCATTTCTACACACAACGTTGGTAAACCCGTTTGCGCACAAAGCGTAGAAGTCACCGCCGAGTCAACGCCGCCAGAAATTCCCACAACAAAACCATTCACTTTTGCGTTATCCGCATAAGTCTTCAACCAATTTACAATATGCGCGTTTACTTTTTCTACTTGAATCGTACTCGTTTTTGACATTTTATTTAGAAGATTTAAAAATCCGTAATGTATATA
>NZ_DQDX01000039.1:0-1713 GCF_003525665.1 Flavobacterium sp. | reverse complement strand
AAAGAACTTCCGTTGGTCGTTTTTTTTCATCAAGAAAAACTAACCCAAAATTATAAAAGGATTTCCGTTACTATCTGGGCTAAACCTTAGAATAATGAAGAACACTTTTTTTATAATCCTATTTTCAATCTTGTTGTTCTCTTGCGACAAAAAATCAAAAGTAGAAAAAGCCGTAGAAGAAATTCCTGTAGAAATGAAAGTCATTCGTTTCGAACAAGCTTTCTTCGACGCAAAACCATCCGATTTGCAATCTGTAAAAGCACAATATCCAGAGTTTTTTCCAGCAGAAACTCCAGATCAAGTTTGGTTAGAAAAAATGCAAAATCCACAATGGCGCGAATTGTATGGCGAAGTAGAAAAAAAATACAAGAACTTCAATGCCAAACAAACCGAAATTGAAGAACTATTCAAACACATAAAATATTATTTTCCAACCATAAAAACGCCCAACATTTACACAGTAATTGGTGAAATGGATTATAACAACAAAGTGATTTATGCCAACGATAAATTACTAATCGCATTAGAATTATATCTTGGAGGAAAACACCGTTATTACGCAGAATTCCCAGAATACATTGCACAAAATTTCGAAGAAAGACAAATGTTACCAGACATTGCCAACAGTTTCTCAACCGGAATTCTTCCTGCGCCAACAGACAAAACACTGCTTTCTCAAATGATGTATTTTGGTAAAGAATTGTATCTAAAAGATTTGTTATTATCAGACGATTACACCGATGCCGAAAAAATTGGATACACACCAGAACAAATTTCTTGGAGTAAAGAAAACGAATATTTCATCTGGATGAACTTTGTAGAAAACAAATATTTGTACAGTTCCAATTCTAAGTTAGCAACGCAATTCATCAATTTGGCGCCATTTTCAAAATTCTATTTAGAGATTGATAACGAATCACCAGGTAGAATTGGGCAATGGATCGGATGGCAAATCGTGCGTTCGTTTATGGAAAACAATCCAAAAGTAACCGTGCAACAATTAATAAAAATGGATGCCAACAGCATCTTCGAACAATCAAAATACAAACCTAAAAAGAATGAGTAACACAATAACTTCCGAAATAAAATTCGTAGTAGAATTAGACGAACACAGAGTTCCCGAAAAATTAACATGGACAGCACAAGATGGCGGCGTTGAGCTAGAAGAAGCCAAAGCAATGCTATTGTCTATCTGGGACAGCAAAACCAAAGAAACATTACGTATTGATTTATGGACAAAAGACATGCCAGTAGACGAAATGAAAATCTTCTTTCATCAAACGTTAGTTGCAATGGCAGACACATTTGAGCGTGCCACACAAGACGAGAAAATGGCAGCAACCATGCGCGATTTCACCGATTATTTCGCCGAGAAATTAGAATTAAAAGGATAAAAAAAAAGTGGTTATTTAACCACTTTTTTTAGTACCAATATTGATCGAATATCTTTAGTAATTTTCTCTGGAATGTTTATAACATCCATTTCATAATCGTCTAGATTTTTCATTTTAGATAATGTGTCCGATGAATAAAATTTGTTATCAATGGAAACAAATATTTTTGAGTTATAGTTTTTATATTTCAAGATATTTTTGATGTCATTATTAGAGGTATTTGAACCTATAATTATAGAATCATTTTTAATTGGTTTTTTTACAATTTTCCAATCGTTTTTTTCTTGAGAATAAATTAAATTCGATAATAATAATGTTG
>NZ_DQDX01000168.1:8785-15337 GCF_003525665.1 Flavobacterium sp. | reverse complement strand
GAAATGGCCTTTAAAAATCGAATCTCTTCGCAAATGGATTACCAAAATAGCCCCGATTGTAGTGAAAATAAAAGCCGTTTTTTCTTAAAAACGACTTTTATTGTAGCGAAAGCGGGAAAATGGATCACTGAAAATGCCCGAACCATTCGCTCCTTAAAAAAATACTTACTATTATACCTATACATATAGTGTAGATTTATTTCTTTTTGTTGAGTTCTTCTGCTTTTTGTATCCAGTATTCTGTTAGTTCATCGTAATTATATGGAGTGGCTGGCTTTTGTTCTATCAATCTATTGTTTTCGAAGGCTCGTTTTAATATTGTTTCTATTAAATAGTCTTCGTTTACTTTGTTGGGTTCGTATTTGGCTTTTAAGTTTATGTCGAAAAGTTTGGCGGTGTTGTTTGACCAAAATGCTTTCCAACCGCTTTTATAGTCTTTTATTAGGTCGAAGGTTGTTATGCCGGTCTGGCGATGGATTAGTTTGACTAAAATTTGTCCTTGTTTTCTAGATAATTTTTTGAGCTGTGCTTTAAACTCGTTTTCCATATAGTCTTCTACGATTTTAAAATAGCGCTTTTTGTCTTTGTTGGATTTTAGTTTATCCATATTTGCGTTTAGTGCCGTAATTCTTTCTGATGCAACTTTTGCATATGGGTATACTCTATAAACTCTGTTTTGAAGTAATAGGAATTGTTTCTTGGCTTCGGGATCTAATTTTTCTTTGTAAATTCGAACATCTTCTAAATATATTGTGTCGTGTAGCATTGAAAGTGTGTCACCTTCTACAATAACATAATCATTACTTTTACTAATAAGTGTGTCGGTTTTTACTTGTGCGAAAAATAGAGTTGGAATTGCTAAAAGAATTATTAGGGTATATTGTTTAAACATGGTTATTAAATTTATGGTAAAAATATATAATATCCTTAACAAGTGTAATGCCAAATTTATAATTTAGCAAAAAAATAATTTATGGCAACAAAATCTATACTTACAAAATCATCATTATCGTTTTTAGAAACTTATTTAAACAACCCATCACCTACTGGATATGAATCTGGCGGACAAAAGATATGGATGGATTATTTGAAACCTTATGTTGATACTTTTATTACGGACACTTATGGAACAGCGGTTGGTGTTATTAACCCAGATGCTAAATTTAGGGTTGTTATTGAAGGACATTCAGATGAAATTTCTTGGTATGTAAATTACATTACAGATAATGGACTTATATATGTTATAAGAAATGGTGGATCTGATCATCAAATTGCGCCTTCGAAGCGTGTTAATATTCATACTAAAAACGGAATTGTAAAAGGAGTTTTTGGTTGGCCAGCAATTCACACTAGAAATCGTGGAAAAGAAGAAGCTGCTACTTTGCACAATATCTTTATTGATTGTGGATGTTCTACTAAGGAAGAAGTTGAAAATTTGGGTGTTCACGTAGGATGTGTGATTACTTATCCTGATGAATTTATGATTTTGAACGAGAATAAATTTGTTTGTAGAGCGATTGACAACAGAATGGGTGGATTTATGATTGCTGAAGTTGCTCGTTTATTGAAGGAAAACAAAAAGAAATTACCGTTTGGATTGTATATCGTAAATTCTGTTCAAGAAGAAATTGGACTTCGTGGTGCAGAAATGATCACCCAAACGATAAAACCACATGTTGCTATTGTAACTGATGTTTGTCACGATACAACTACGCCAATGATTGACAAAAAGATTGAAGGCGATTTACAAATGGGTAAAGGTCCTGTTATTGCTTATGCTCCAGCTACGCAAAACGTTTTAAGAGAAATGATTGTATCTACAGCAGAAGAAAAGAAAATTCCGTTTCAACGACATGCAACATCTCGTGTTACTGGGACAGATACCGATGCTTTTGCCTATAGTAATGGTGGCGTTGCATCGGCATTGATATCGCTTTCTTTGCGTTACATGCACACAACGGTAGAAATGGTACACAGAGAAGATGTAGAAAATGTGATTAAATTAATTTATGAAAGTTTGTTGAAGATTGAAGACAATCACGACTTCTCCTACTTTAAATAATACACCTACTATATATAGGTATAAAAAATCCGAATTTATGATTCGGATTTTTTTATATCTTTATACTTCAAAAAAACAAAACACATGAAAAAACTAATTGTATTATCATTACTTCTTTGCTTTTCGGTTTCAAATGCTCAAAAATCAAAGAAAAATAAAAGGGTAAAAGGAAACGAAAAGGAAGTTACAGTAATCAGAACAACTCCAGAATATGGGAAAATTGAAGTTGGAGGTTCATTTGACGTGAAGCTTATTTCTGGAAAGGAAGGTAATATAACTATTAAAGGAGATGAGAATTTAGTAGAATTATTGACAACCGAAGTAGTAAACGGAACTTTAAAAGTTAGGTTTGAAAGAGGAACAATGATTCAGTACAACTACAAATCGAAAGTAGAAATTACAATTCCATTTGAACAAATAAATGAATTATCGTTCTCTGGTTCGGGAAATTTCTTTGGAGAAGATGTTATTAAAACCGAAAATCTTGAAGTAGAAATTACTGGTTCTGGAAATGTAAAATTAGAATTGAATACCATAAACACCAAAATCGAAAGAACTGGCTCTGGAAATTTAAATATAAAAGGTACAAATCAAAACTTAGAAATTGACTCTACAGGTTCTGGAAATACAAATGCATCTGATTTACTTTCAGAAAATGTTGTAGCTAATCAAACAGGTTCGGGAAACATCAAAGTTAATTGTTCAAAGAAATTAGTTGCTCGATCTACTGGTTCTGGAAGCATTATTTATAAAGGAAATCCTGAAAAAGTAGATAAAAGTTCTTCTGGATCTGGAAGTATTTCGGGAAATTAATTGACTTTATTACAAATGAAAAACCCTAAAACAATCAAGTTTTAGGGTTTTTTATTTGATTTTAAACTGACTATTTTAAAGAATCTTTCTTGAAATTATCATTTCTAAATTCTTGCACTTTCTCTTCATTTGAAATTTTATTGATTAAATCAAAGTCTAAAGTATAATATTCATCTGATAAATCGCTTTCAATTGTTCGACTAAAACGAATTTAAATAGTGTAAAACATTCTTTTCGATACGTTCATTGATGTTAGAAATATCGGCTTTTGTGAAATTTTCACCTAGAATGTTTTCGTACAATTCTATGTAACGATCAGAAACCGTTTCTATATATTGATCGTTCATGTCTGGAATTTGTTGTCCGTCTTTACCTTGAAAACCATTTTCAATTAACCAACGACGTACAAATTCTTTTGATAATTGCTTTTGCTCTTCTCCTCTATCTTGTCTTTCTTGATAACCATCGGCGTAGAAATAACGTGATGAATCTGGAGTATGAATTTCGTCAATTAAAACAATTTTTCCGTCTTTAGTTTTTCCGAATTCGTATTTTGTGTCAACTAAAATTAATCCGCGAGAAGCCGCAATTTCTGTTCCTCTTTGATACAAAGCACGTGTGTATTTTTCAAAAGTTAGATAATCTTCTTCAGATACTATTCCATTTTCAAGAATTGCTTCACGAGAAATATCTTCATCATGCGAACCGTTATCTGCTTTTGTAGTTGGTGTAATTATTGGTGTTGGAAATTTATCGTTTTCCTTTAATCCTTCTGGCATTGTAACACCACAAAGTATTCTTTTTCCGGCTGCATATTCACGTGCAGCATGTCCTGAAACGTAACCACGAATAACCATTTCTACTTTAAAAGGTTCGCATAAATGTCCGACAGCCACATTTGGATCTGGCGTTGCAATTAACCAATTAGGAACAATATCTGAAGTTAACTCCATGAATTTTGTTGCAATTTGATTTAAAATCTGACCTTTATACGGAATTCCTTTTGGCAAAACCACATCAAAAGCAGAAAGTCTATCGGTGGCAACCATAACCAAAAGTTCGTCATTGATGTTATAAACTTCGCGAACTTTACCTCTATAAACTGATTTTTGACCTGGGAAATTGAAATTTGTAGTAGTAATTGTATTCATTATAAATGTGTTGTTGTGTTTGGCAAAAATAGTTTCTTTTCAACACAAATACAATTATTTATTTACTTAAAACGTAGATCTGGAAATGCAATCAAAAGAACTTTCTTAGCTTCACTAAATGGGAAAGTAGCTCTTCGTTCTTCAAACGTTTTTTTTCCATACAAACCCCATTTTATTTTGGAATTTTGAGAATAACAATTAAATCCGAAAAGAATTAAAAAAAACGACAGTAATGATATCAATGAACTCTTCATTTTGTTACACTACTATTTCCAAACCTGACAGGTTTTGGAAACCTGTCAGGTGTAAAAAAATATTAATCATTATTCTCAATTTGCTTGTAAGCATCAATCACTTTCTTAACTAATCTATGACGCACAATATCTTTGTCGTCTAGATAAATAATTCCGATGCCATCAATATCTTTTAAAACCAAAATGGCTTCTTTCAATCCAGAAATGGTTCTTCTTGGTAAATCGACTTGTCCTGGATCACCAGTGATGATGAATTTGGCGTTTTTACCCATACGAGTTAGAAACATTTTCATCTGCGAATGCGTGGTGTTTTGCGCTTCATCGAGGATTACGAAAGCGTTATCCAAAGTTCGACCACGCATAAATGCCAATGGTGCAATTTGGATAATTCCTTTTAAAATATAATCATCAAGTGTTTGCGGAGGCAACATATCGCGCAACGCATCATATAAAGGTTGCATGTATGGATCTAATTTTTCTTTCATGTCGCCAGGAAGAAATCCTAAATTTTCTCCAGCTTCAACAGCAGGACGCGTTAAAACGATTCGTTTCACTTGCTTTTCTTTTAATGCTTTTACAGCAAGCGCAACACCTGTATACGTTTTTCCAGTTCCAGCCGGACCAACAGCAAAAACCATATCGTTTTTAAAAACTGCTTCTACCAACTTTTGCTGGTTGGGCGTCATTGCTTTAATTAATTTTCCGCCAATACCATGAACTAAAATTTTGTCATGATCGGGCATGCGCTGTTCTTCTTGTGAATTACTTTGAATCACTCTTTCAATAACATTGTTGTCAATATTATTGTATCGAGTAAAGTGAAGCATTAATCTGTTGAATCTGTTTTCAAATTCGTCCAATTCCTCTTTTTCGCCAAATGCCTTAAGTGTTGTGCCGCGCGCCACAATTTTTAACTTCGGATAGTACTTTTTAATTGTTTCAAGATGAGTGTCTTGTGCACCCCAAAATTCTTTTGGAGCGATGTCGTGTAATTCAATAATACGTTCGTTCAAATGGAAGGAGTTTTTTAATTAATTTTTTACTAAATATTAGTAGCTTTGCAATCATTTCAAATTTAAGAAATACACCAATACGTTTCTCATTTAGTTATAAACAATTTTATGTCAATAATTACCCTTACTACCGATTACGGATTAAAAGACCACTTTGTTGGTGCTTTGAAAGGGAAAATTCTATCACAGCATAGTGACGCCAAAATTGTAGACATTTCACACCATGTAGATCAGTTTAATATTAGTGAAGCTAATTACATTATAAGTTCGGCTTACAATAGTTTTCCGAAAGGAACGGTGCATATTATTGGAATTGATATCGAATTAACCAATGAAAATCAGCACATTGTAATGCAATGGAACGACCATTATTTTATTGCTGCAGATAACGGAATTTTGAGCATGCTGATTCAAAAAATCAAACCGCAAAAAATAGTAGCCATCAATATTCACGACAGATTATTGCCCGAAGCTACCGATATGGATGTTTTTGTAACTGTCGCCGTTCATATCGCGAAAGGCGGATTATTGAACGTTATTGGAAAAGAAATTAAAACCATTAAGGAAGTAACCGAATTACAACCTGTTATTGCAACCGATTTAAATTCGATTAAAGGTTATGTGGTTTACATTGACCATTTCGGAAATGCCATAACAAATATCTCTAAAAAGATGTTTATTGATGTGGCAAAAGGAAGACCTTATGAAGTGAATTTCAAAAATAAAAAAGTAAAAAGTATCTTCGCTAAATATTCTGATATTGAAACTACCGATAAACAACCGTTATCAATCATTAGCGGAAAAGCTTTAGCCATTTTTAATGAAGCTGGTTTTCTTGAAATCGGAATTTATAAAAGCAATCCAAAAATTGGTTCGGCATCTAGTTTATTAGGATTGACGTATCGTGATTTTGTGATGATTAATTTTAATAGTTAAATTATGTTTGTACGAATAGTAAAAATGTCATTTCATGAAGAACATATCCAAGCGTTTTTGGATAATTTTGAATTAATGAAAACCCACATACGAAACGCTCCTGGAAATCGTTTTCTTGAATTGTACCAAGATAAAAACAATAAATGTATTTTCTTTACCTATAGTTATTGGGAAACCGAAGCCGATTTAGAAAATTACAGACAATCAGCATTATTTGATGAAGTTTGGACGTTTACCAAGAAACTATTCAACGATAAACCCGAAGCTTGGAGTGTGGATAAATTGGTTTCTTTAGAATAAGAAAATAGAATATAGAAAATAGA
>NZ_DQDX01000168.1:3509-8660 GCF_003525665.1 Flavobacterium sp. | reverse complement strand
GTGACTTAGCGCCTTTGTGGCAAATTAAATATGAAATCAATACTACTACGTGAAATTAAATCCTTTTTTGGTTCGCCAATAGGTTATTTAGTAATCGCAATTTTCTTATTGCTCAACGGATTATTCCTTTGGGTTTTTGAAGGCGATTTTAATATTTTAAACAGCGGATTCGCCGATTTAACACCGTTTTTTACCATCGCACCGTGGATTTTAATTTTTCTAATTCCGGCCGTTACCATGCGTAGTTTTTCTGATGAGAAAAAACAAGGAACCATCGAACTATTAATGACCAAACCAATTTCTATTTGGGAAATCGTTGGCGGAAAATTCTTTGGTGCTTTTCTTTTAATTGTAATTGCAATTATCCCAACTTTCATCTACGTTTACGTGATTTATGGTTTAGGAATGCCAGAAGGAAATATCGATATGGGAAGCACAATGGGTTCCTATTTTGGACTACTATTTTTAATCGCAAGTTATACCGCAATTGGAATTTTCACTTCTACGTTATCCGAAAATCAGATTGTTGCATTCATACTTTCGGTTTTTCTGTGTTTTATATTTTATTACGGATTTCAAGGTTTAACTACGTTAATCAAAAGTTCCGAAAATTTAATTGAACTATTTGGTATGGATTATCACTTTAAAAGTATAAGTCGTGGTGTTATTGACACGCGCGACGTGCTTTATTTTGTGAGCATCACCATTTTATTTCTATCAATGACTGTTTATAAATTAAAATCTCTAAAATCGTAATGGAAAATAAGAAGTCTAACTTAAAAGTACTACTTACAACTATTGCCATTTTAGTTGTATTAAATTTTGCCGGAAACTTTTTCTTTAAGCGTTTCGATTTAACATCAGACCAACGTTATACGCTTTCGCAAACTTCTTTAAATATCATAAAAGAAGTAAAAGAACCTTTATACGTTGATGTGTTTTTGGAAGGAAATTTCCCTGGTGAATTCAAAAAATTACAAACCGAAACCCAACAATTATTAGAAGAATTTAAAGCTTACAATTCGAATATCATTTTTCAATTTGTAAATCCGCTAGAAGATGAAACCGATCGTGAGGCAATTATGCAATCGTTTTATGACCGCGGATTAACACCATTAAACGTAACTCTAGAAGATAAAGGAAAGCAAACACAAGAAGTAGTTTTTCCTTGGGCAGTCGTTACTTATGGTGATAAAAGCACGAAAGTTCCGTTGTTAAAAAA
Source organism: Flavobacterium sp. (assembly GCF_003525665.1). Taxonomy (GTDB): domain Bacteria; phylum Bacteroidota; class Bacteroidia; order Flavobacteriales; family Flavobacteriaceae; genus Flavobacterium. The sequence goes on along the minus strand of NZ_DQDX01000168.1, from coordinate 7,438 downwards.
CATGATGGGCGCATCGACAGCAGAGAAAGTAGTAAGTTCTGTGCAACATCTTGAATATGCTTTTGCAAACGGATTTAATACTGTTTCAAAAAAGAAAGAGAAAAAAGTTGCCGTTATCAAAGGAAAAGGTGAATTACACGATATTCTAATTGCCGATTTTGTGAAGTCAGTACGTGAAAATTATTACATTGGAACTTTCACCTTAGATTCTGTTGCCAAAAATCCAAATGAGAGTTTAAAATATCTAAAAAAATATGATTTAGCTGTTATTGCCAAACCAAGCGAGGCTTTTACTGATGAAGAGAAAGAAGTCTTAGATCAATTCATCATCAATGGCGGAAAAACATTGTGGTTGGTAGATCAAGTGAATATGGAAATGGACAGTTTGTACAATCAGGATGGAAGCAATTTGGCTTTTCCTCGTGATTTGAATTTGTCTGACATGTTTTTCAAATATGGCGTTCGAATAAAACCCGATTTGATTAAAGATTTACAAGCAGCACCAATTTCGTTAGCCACAGGTCAACAAGGAAGTACAACACAATATACTCAATATCCGTGGATGTATTCGCCTGTGATTTATTCCGATTCTAAACATCCTATTGTAAGTAATTTGGATGCCTTAAAATTTGAATTCACAAACCCAATAGAACTACTAAAAAACGATATAAAAAAAACCGTTTTATTATCGTCTTCCAAATATTCTAAACCTGTTGGAACTCCTGTTGAAGTGAGTTTGAACATGGTTGCCGATAAACCCGACATGAATGAGTTTAAAGGAAGTTTAGGTTTTCCTGTAGCTGTTTTATTAGAAGGAAAATTTCATTCGATGTATGAAAATCGTGTGCTTCCGTTTAAAGAAAGTAGTTTCAAACCAATCGGAAAAGACAATAAAATGATTATCATTTCTGATGGAGATATTATCAAAAATCAATTGGATAAAAATTACCAACCACTTGAATTAGGTTTTGATAAATGGACCAATAATATGTATGCAAATAAAGAGTTTATGCTGAATTGCGTGAATTATTTGCTTGACGATAACGGACTTATTAACATTAGAAGTAAAGAAGTTGACTTGCCAATTTTAGATAAAGAAAAGGTTTATGAAGAATATACATTTTCGCAAATCATAACTGTCGGAGTTCCAATACTAATTTTATTGGTCTTTGGATTAGTGTTCACATTTATCAGAAAAAGAAAATACAGTAAGTAATGTTAATAAAAATCTTTTTGAAATCTATTTCTTTAAGATATATTTGTAAAAAATAATATAAGATGAAGTTTATAGTTTCTAGCTCGTATTTATTAAAACAACTACAAGTTTTAGGTAGCGTTATCAACAGTAGCAATACCTTACCAATTTTAGATAACTTTTTATTTGAATTAGATAAAAAAGCATTAACCGTTTCTTCTTCTGATTTAGAAACGACTATGTCGGCTACTTTAGAAATTGAGTCAACCGATCAAGGAAGTGTTGCTGTTCCTGCGAAATTATTATTAGATATTTTAAAGACATTTCCAGAACAACCTTTAACCTTTACAGTTGAAGAAAATAGCACTATCGAAATCAGTTCTAACTCGGGTAAATACGCGATTGCTTATGCGCCAGGAGAAGAATTTCCAAAATCGGTAGCTTTAGACGATCCATCATCTACATTAGTTCCAGCAGAAGTTTTAGCAACAGCAATTAGCAAAACTATTTTCGCTGCAGGAAACGACGATTTACGTCCGGTAATGAGCGGTGTTTTCTTTCAGTTTTCTCCAGAAGGATTAATATTTGTTGCAACTGACGCACACAAATTAGTAAAATATGCTCGTACAGATGTGAAAGCGTCGCAAGTAGCCGATTTTATTATGCCTAAGAAACCATTAAATATTTTGAAAAGTATTTTGGGTGCTTCTGATGCTGAAGTAAAAATTGATTACAACGATGCTAATGCCACTTTTTCATTCGAAAATTACATTTTAACTTGTAGATTAATTGATGGAAAATATCCAAATTATGAAGCAGTTATTCCAAAAGAAAATCCAAATAAATTATTGATTGATAGAACACAATTTTTTAGTTCGGTTCGTCGTGTTGCGATTTTCTCAAATAAAACTACACACCAAATTCGTTTGAAAATTGCTGGTGCCGAATTAAATATTTCTGCAGAAGATATCGATTATTCTAACAAAGCTGAAGAAAGATTGACTTGTGATTACCAAGGTGATGACATGCAAATTGGATTCAACTCTCGTTTTTTACTTGAAATGTTGAGCAATTTACAATCAGATGAAATACAATTAGAAATGTCAATGCCAAATCGCGCCGGAATTTTAACTCCAGTTGATGGACTTGACGAAGGTGAAACCGTTACAATGCTTGTTATGCCAGTTATGCTTAACAACTAAAAATACAATTAACTAACCTAAACCAACGAAAACCGTTCCGATTTATATCAGAACGGTTTTTTAAATTATAACAAACTTATTCGTGTAATGCCAAGACTGGAATTTCAGAATTATAAGACATTTTCTCTGTAAAACCAGTTGTAAATAACGATTCAAAGAAACCTCTTTTGTAGGTTAGCATTGCCAAAACATCGATACCTTGATTGGTAATAAAATCGGAAATTGTTTCTTTTATATTTTCATCAGGAAGAATGAAGAACGTTACTGGTTCGCTTTTGAAAATCTCTTTCCAATTATTAAAAGTCGCTTCATCATTATCTGAAGTTGTAGTTTTTACATAAAGACATTTTACAGATGCATTGGCTGCTTTGGCAATTTTAATTACTTGTTTCAAAGCTTCTTTATCTTTTTCTCTGAAACGAGTTGTAAATCCGATAGTTGAAATTTTAGTGTATTTGGCATCTTTTGGAATGCTCAAAACGGGCACGCTTAAACTTGCAATTGCTTCTCCCGTAGTAGTTCCAACAAAGGTTTCCTTCCATCCTACTGCGCCAGAAGTTCCCATAACAACAAAATCTATTGGTTCTTTTTTAATTATTTCTTTGATGTTAAAAATCAAATCGCCATCCATAAGCATGTGGCTCATTTTAATATCGGCAAAATTATTCTCTTCGGCAATCTGACGTAATTTTGGAACTTCGTCTTTAAATTTATCCAAATTAGCCAATTCCAAACTATCAAAAACCGATTGATAATTCATTGGAGCAAATTGATTTTCTACAATTGGCAATTCGTACGTGTGCAATAAAATAAGTTCTCCTTGAACCAATCTTGCCAAACCAAGAGCATGAACAAATGCGTTATTGGCAATTTCTGAGAAATCTGTTGGAAATAATATCTTTTTCATAAATAATTAATATTGGTTAACATCATAAAGGTACTTCAATAAAGCCACAAAAAACATGACAATGGTCATATTTGCAATTATTTAACATCGAATGTTAAGATAAACTTCAAACTACTACTTGCGTTCTATAAAAGAATTTTAAATTGGTATCTTTGCACTTTCAAATAAAAAATTATGATTTATAACGAAACCATTGTTGCTTTGGCAACTCCATCTGGAGCTGGCGCTGTTGCTATTATTAGAATGTCTGGAAAGGACGCGATTACAATTGCTGCAGAAGTTTTTCAATCGGTTTCAGGTAAAGATTTGAGTAAGCAAAAAACACATACAATTCACCTAGGGACAATTGTTGATGATACTAAAATCTACGATCAGGTTTTGGTTTCAATATTTAAAAATCCAAATTCTTATACAGGTGAGAACGTAATCGAAATATCCTGTCATGGTTCTATTTTTATTCAGCAACAAATTATTCAACTATTGCTAAGAAAAGGTTGTCGAATGGCTCAAGCTGGAGAATTTACACTTCGTGCTTTTTTAAATGGAAAATTAGATTTATCTCAGGCAGAAGCTGTTGCCGATTTAATTTCGTCTGATAATGAAGCGTCGCATCAAATTGCAATGC
>NZ_DQDX01000168.1:0-3460 GCF_003525665.1 Flavobacterium sp. | reverse complement strand
AAATTGCAATGCAACAAATGCGTGGTGGTTTTAGCAACGAAATTTCGAAATTGAGAGAAGAATTATTAAATTTTGCTTCCTTAATCGAATTAGAATTAGACTTTGCCGAAGAAGATGTGGAATTTGCAGATAGAACACAATTTCATGATTTATTGAATCGAATTGAATTTGTTTTAAAAAGATTAATCGATTCGTTTGCCGTTGGAAATGTGATAAAAAATGGAATTCCAGTAGCTATTGTAGGTGAACCCAATGTTGGAAAATCGACTTTGTTGAATGCTTTGTTAAACGAAGAACGCGCTATTGTTTCTGAAATTGCCGGAACAACTCGCGATACCATTGAAGATGAATTAGTTATTGGCGGAATTGGTTTTAGATTTATAGATACAGCTGGAATTCGCGAGACAATTGACGTTGTAGAAAGTATCGGAATCAAGAAAACATTTGAAAAAATTGAACAAGCGCAAGTGGTTCTTTTTTTAGTTGATAGTTCGCAGTTATCAGATGACAGTTTAGAATCTCTAAAATCTGAAATTGAACAAATCAAAAACAAATATCCATTAAAAACCTTATTAGTTATTTTTAATAAAATGGATTTGATGACGACTGAATTAGTAGAAAATATTAATTCAGAAATTTCGAATGCTTTGTTAATTTCAGCAAAAAATAAAACAGGAATTGACGATTTAAAGAACCAATTACTATCTTTTGTAAATACTGGTGCGCTTCGAAATAACGAAACGATTGTAACCAATACAAGACATTACGATTCGTTATTAAAAGCTTTGGAAGAAATTCAGAAAGTGAAATTTGGTTTAAACAGCGGCATTCCATCCGACCTTATGGCGATAGACATTCGTCAGGCATTATTTTATTTTGGAGAGATTACTGGTGAAGTTACTAACGATGAATTGCTTGGGAATATATTTGCGAATTTTTGTATCGGCAAATAATAATCCTAAATAGAAAATTTCAAATTTTTATGATCTTGGTTTATTAATTCCTCTATCATAAAGAACTATACTTCCGGCAACAGAAACATTTAAACTTTTCGGGGATTTAAATTTTACCAAAAAATGACATTTTTCGATTGCTTTTTTACTTAAGCCACTATCTTCAGCACCCAATAAATAAACACAACGTCTTGGATGATGAAACGTTTCTAAATCTTCGGCATTTTCATCCAATTCTACGCCAACAAGTCTTGCTCCTATGGGTAAATTTTTAAAAAAATCATCAAAATCTTCGTAATGAAAATAAGGCATCGACTTCACTGCACTGTGAGTATCAGAAGCTTGTTTGGCATATCTATTTCCGATAGTAAAAATAAAACTCGCTCCCAAATTTTGAGCAGATCGCCACAAAACACCAAGATTTTCAGGAGTTTTTCCGTTTTGGATTCCTATGCCAAAAAATTCATTTGTGAAATTATCATTCATAATGCAAAAATACAAATTGTTTTCAATAGAAAATCGTCGCTACTTAATCGACAACTATTTTCTTAACAACAGCTTTTGAATTAGAAGTTATTTTAGCAAAAAAAACTCCGCTTGACCAATTAGTTTGGATTTTATTACTTCCAACAAATTTCGATTCGTAGATTTTTGAACCTAAACTAGTATACACTTCAACAGAATATTCAGAATCTATACCTGAAATTGTAATTTCGCCTTTACTAGGATTTGGGTAAATAACAACTTTGCTTTCTTCAAAATTTGAATTTGAAAGAGTTGAAAACCATATTTGTCCGGCATTTGCACCCCAAATATAATCAGCTAAATTAGGATAATCAATAAACGGATTTCTATTTACTTGCCAAGTATAAATGTAATTATTGCGATTCATTTCAAAATCGTCTCTTGGATCTGAAGTATTCCATTGAAGTAATGAAGCTAAATCTCCAATTTGCCCAACAGTTGTATCGGCTGGATTACCATTTACTAAACTCAGCGCATTATAACGAACTGCCATATAAAATAACGAACGTGCAACATCACCTTTCCAACTACTAAGGTTTCCCGAAGGACCATTGTAATCTGAACCGTAATCTCTGTTACTTCTTAAACTATTTTCAGGACCATCTTCAGCTCTTATATGATGTGCATCTGCATGACCTGCTAAAATATCATCTGCATTCGTTGGTAACCAAATATTAATTCCGTCAGCAAAACTTAAAGTCCCATCTTGAAATCCGCCACGAGATTGTGGGAAAATATGCTCTCTGTTCCACTTGCCAACATTACTATTAGAATCCTGAAAATCCAATTTTGAACGAGGCTGTTCTACATACATTAACCAAACTTGATTGCTATTAGCCGGATTTTGATCAGCTACTTTCAAAATAGTCTCAATATCACCATAATTGTGAGCATGAACTACCGATGGATTAGCAATAATATTCTGAAGAGCTTGTTTCAAAGCGGTTCCAGAAAGTCCTTCTAATGAAGAATAATAACCATTTGGAGCTGTACTTGAAACGTTTCCATAAGTTGGATTCAAAGGAGTGCCAAAAGTTGATACAATAAAATTAATATCATTTACCCTAACTATCAAATCATTATTATTCAAATAATAGCCTGCAGGAAGCGTATTTAAAACTACTTTCAATTCTTCATCACCTTCATTCAAAGAATCATCAAGAAGCTGAATTGTAGCAAATCCTGTAGAAGAACCTACCGGAATTGTTACACTAGTTAAACCAGAAAAATCACTTGCATTAAAACTGCCATTATTTAATAAAAATGAAATTACAAGTGGTTGTGAAGTAACAGGTTGAGATGTAGAAAAATTAATAGTTAGTGTTTGCCCTTCAGATAAAGTAGTTTGACTAGTCGAAGTGGTTACATAATTAAAAATTATTCCAGTACCATCGTTATTTACACCTGGAGTTGGCGGTTTTACTTCATAAGTACCATCATTTTTTCTTTGAACAGAGTTCGAAGTTGAACCAAGTGGTTGATTATCTATTGAACAAATAGTGATTCCAAATAGGTTCATTAATGCGGAAGGAGTTGTTGTATTGGTAGAATAAGCAATAGCATCAATTAAATTGGTATTATTTGCTGGAGTATCTAGTGGAAAATCTGAAGCATTTCCGGTGAAAATAGCTATTACATCAGGACCATTTTGAATTGCGTTTAATGGAAAATAAGGTGTTTTTGGTGATGGAGAAACTTGCGAGTTTCCAAAATGAATGATTCCATTAACATCAGTGGTATATCCATCTAAATCTAAAGAAAAATAACTTAAAGTTCCAGCTGCAGTTTGTCCATTAAAAAAAACTAAGACATATCCGTTTAGGGAAAAATTTGGTGAACTTGATTTTAACTCCACAAATTCTTTATTGTCAGAACCCGGATTATCAGCATCTATTTCATTAATAACAATTTGAGCATGAAATGAAAATGAAGTAAACAAAAGAAAACAAAAAAGTAATTTTTTAAACATATCTGTAGAATTA
>NZ_DQDX01000170.1 GCF_003525665.1 Flavobacterium sp. | reverse complement strand
TTGCGGCACCAGATCCTAAGTCTGGCATGTCTACCAATTTCACCATATCCGCGAAAATTGTGAGTGCAAATATAAGAATAATTCTTAATTACAAATTATGAAATAGGATTTTTTTTTAAAACTCTTTTTCGTACTTTTGAATTTCAAAATAAACCATTAAAAATGAATAATATAAAACAATACGTTCAAGAAAACAAAGAGCGTTTTCTAAACGAATTAATCGAATTATTAAAAATTCCCTCTGTAAGTGCGGATACGGCTTACTCTCAAGATGTGATTGATACTGCAAATGCGGTGAAAGTTTCACTTGAAAAAGCTGGTTGTAATCACGTTGAAATTTGTGAAACTCCTGGTTACCCAATTGTCTTTGGAGAACATATTATTGATAAAAATCTTCCAACAGTTTTGGTTTACGGACATTATGACGTTCAACCACCAGATCCAATGGAGCTTTGGACTTCTCCTCCATTTGAACCTGTAATAAAAACCACAGAAATTCATCCAGAAGGTGCAATTTTCGCTCGTGGTGCTTGTGATGATAAAGGTCAAATGTACATGCACGTGAAAGCATTTGAATACATGATTCAAAACAATTGTTTGCCTTGCAACGTAAAATTTATGATTGAAGGTGAAGAAGAAGTAGGTTCTAAAAGTTTATCATGGTTTGTCACTCAAAATCAAGAAAAACTTGCTAATGATGTGATTTTAATTTCTGATACTGGAATGATTTCTAACCAACAACCGTCAATTACCACAGGATTGCGTGGTTTGAGTTATGTTGAAGTTGAAGTTACTGGACCAAATCGTGACTTACATTCTGGACTTTATGGTGGCGCAGTTGCAAATCCAATAAATGTTTTAGCAAAAATGATTGCCTCACTTCATGACGAAAACAATCACATCACTATTCCAGGATTCTATGATAATGTAGAAGAATTATCGTTAGAAGAAAGAGCCGAAATGGCAAAAGCACCTTTCAATTTAGATAATTATAAAAAAGCATTGAACCTTAACGACATTTATGGCGAAAAAGGATATGTTACCAACGAAAGAAACTCCATCAGACCAACGCTAGACGTAAACGGAATTTGGGGCGGATATACTGGCGAAGGTGCAAAAACAGTAATTGCAAGTCAGGCATTTGCAAAAATATCTATGCGTTTGGTACCAAATCAAGATTGGGAACAAATTACTGAATTGTTTACTAAACACTTTGAAAGCATTGCTCCTTCTGGCGTAACAGTAAAAGTAAAACCACATCATGGCGGACAAGGTTATGTAACTCCAATAGATAGCATTGGTTACAAAGCTGCCAATAAAGCTTACACTGAAACTTTTGGAGTTCCTGCGATTCCAGTGCGTTCTGGTGGAAGTATTCCTATTGTTGCTTTATTCGAAAAAGAATTAAAATCTAAAACTATACTAATGGGATTCGGACTAGATTCTGATGCTATTCACTCACCAAATGAACATTTTGGAATTTTTAATTACTTAAAAGGTATTGAAACTATTCCTTTATTTTATAAGTATTTTGTGGAAATGAGTAAATAATTCAACCGCAAATTCAACAATTTTTAATCCGTTCATTCTTAATTCAGTGAACGGATTTTTTTATACGAAAATGTTAAATTTTCATTCTACACTTGTAGAAGTAAAATTTTATTCTACATTTGTAGAGTTAATTCTAAAAACGTAGAGCAATGCAATTATCCAATTCGGAAGAACAGTTAATGGAACATTTATGGAAACTTGAAAAAGCTTTCATGAAAGATTTGCTAGAAGCATTTCCAGAACCAAAACCAGCTACAACAACAGTTGCAACTTTATTAAAAAGAATGATTGATAAGAATTTTGTGGCTTACAATGAATTTGGAAATTCAAGAGAATATTATCCATTAGTAAAAAAAGAAGATTATTTCTCCAAACACGTTAATGGATTGATAAAAAACTTCTTTAACGATTCGGCTTCGCAATTTGCTTCCTTCTTCACAAGAGAAACCAATCTAACCGAAAAAGAATTAGAAGAATTAAAAAAAATCATCGATGTTGAACTTCAAAAAAAGAAAAAATGATCGACTTTCTATTAAAATCAACCATCAGTTTAACCGTTTTTCTTGGCTTCTATCACTTAGTTCTAGAACGAGAAAAAATGCATCAATTCAATAGATTTTATCTTTTGTTTTCAATTGTAATTTCATTTGTGATTCCGTTTTTGACTTTTGAAATTATCAAAATTGTTCCTGTTGTTCAAAATATCGAACCGTTGAATACTGTCATAACTTCTTCGGCAATTCCGGAAAATGAAATTCAAGGAACTAGTTTACCTGTAGAGGAAAAAATCAATTTCATTCCATACGTTTTATGGAGTTTGTATGGAATAATTAGCTTCCTATTATTAATTCGATTCTCAAAAAACATTTGGAAATTAATTGCAAAATCCAAATCCAATCCGAATGTAAAATACAAAAATACTAATTTGGTTTTGGTTGAAGAAGAGACGCTTCCTCACACCTTTTTGAATTCAATATTCATCAATTTTGAAGATTATAATAACCGAAATATTGAAGACGAATTGTACTCGCACGAATTAGTTCATGTAACTCAAAAACACACTTTAGACATCTTGTTTATAGAATTCTTGAAAGTTATTTTTTGGTTCAATCCAATATTTATTTTTTATAAAAAAGCTATTCAACTCAATCACGAATTTCTTGCCGATGAAGAAATAGTGAAAACTTATAACAATGTACCGTTTTACCAAAATTTACTTTTGCAAAAAGGAAGCAACAACCAAACGATTTACTTGGCTAGTAACTTAAATTATTCCGTAACCAAAAAACGATTAATTATGATGACAAAAAGCACATCGAAAAAAATAGCACTATTAAAAAAAGTAGCTGTTGTTCCTATCCTTTCCGTGTTGGTTTACTTTTTCTGTATTGAAGTTGTGGCGAAGGAGAAGATAATTTCCAAAAATCAAGACGCTACAAGTGCAGAACTTATAAATACCGTAGAACTCGATAATTCAGAAGTAAGTGATAAAAGAAGAGATACATATTATAGTGGTGTTTATGTAAAAATTACAGATGTTAAAAAAGACACTACTATTAAAATTAATAAAATGTATGAAGACCTTTCGCTAAAGGAAAAAAGATATTACTTAAGTTGGGTTCCAAGTAAAATTAATCCAAAAAAAGTAAGCGAAGAATTATTTAACAAACTTAGTAATACTAACAAAGAAGCCGTTTGGATTGATGGAAAAGCTGTAAAAAACTCAGATTTAAAAAAATACAAATCATCAGATTTTAAATATTATACACGCAGATTTATTGATAAAAAAGTAAGATTAAAACAATTTCCTCAAGAATATCAATACACATTATTTACTAATGCCTATTTTGATAAAAATTTAAAAGACAGTCATGTAAAATATGAACATGATACTTTAAAAACGGGAATGATTGAATATCAAGAAGCAAAAAGAAGATATCCGAATAATTTTAGATCAAATTCACAAGAAAAGAATAGCATAGTAACTGAGGCTTCGTACTTTAAAGGAGTAAGATTCATCTATAGAGATGGAGGAAAAAATGGAAAAGTAATTATAGACAAGTTATATGAAGAACTTACAAAAGAAGATAAACAAAAATTTGGCACATATTTTCTTTTAACACCAAAACCGTTACAAAAGATGTCTCCAACGCAAAAAGAAATGGAGGAATTCAAAAACAGTAAAAAATATGCAATTTGGATTGATGGAAAACACGTTCCAAATGAAAATTTAAGCAAATACAAGCCAAATGAAATAGCTCATTTCAGTGGAAGTGTGATTTTAAAAAATGCAAGAAGCAAGAGATTTCCTCAACCTTTTCAGTATTGGTTCTCAACTCATAAATATTTTGAAGACACCAAAATGGGCGTTCAAAAAACAAAATATGCTGGAGATAAAGTTGAAGTTTGGCATGAAAACAAATCGAAGAGCAATAAAAAAGAAAATGATTGGGAAGATAAAAAAAGAGATTTCGCTTATGAAGGAATGACAATCACAATTGTTGATAAAAAAAATAATGTGAATTTTACAAAACCTTATAAGGATATTGCTGTTTCTTTAAAACAAAAATATCTTCCTATTCATATGTTCTACTTGAAAGAAAAAAGGATTCCATCAAAACAACTATTCGAAGATTTCAAAAATAAAGAGAAGTATTTAATCTTTCTAAATGATAACAGAATTGAAAATTCACAATTAAACAAAATGAATGTTAACGATATTTATTTTTATGCAAAAATGATGAATCCACCAACTTCTCCCAGAGATTTTTTATATTTCATTTATTCTAAAGATTTCTATGAAAAAAACTTAAAAGGTAAAATAAAAGATAAATTAGGAGGCTCAAGTAAAATGAAAATAATATTTAATTAAGCTATAAATCCGCTACAACCAAGCGGATTTTTATTTTAAAAACAATCTGTGAATCAGTGGCTAACCAAACTAATTTCCATCATTTTACAACATTATAAAATTTTTGGCGTTAAATTTGTATAACAATCATCACCCGAGGCGTAGCCGAACTGTTTGGAGCGTAGCGGAAAAAATCATCATAAAATCAATCAATCATGTTAAAACGTTTTTTTATTCTTTGTTCTGGTGTCGACACTGACATTGTGAACGGTTGTTCCAACGGCGAACAAAACAAATATGCCGGAATTGGAGCCACAGTTTTCTTCACAGCAATTATGGCTTTTGTAGCCAGTAGTTATGCTCTTTTTACGGTTTTTGACAATGTCTATACCGCAGTTTTCTTTGGGTTAGTTTGGGGATTTTTAATCTTCAATCTCGATAGATTTATTGTTTCTACAATAAAAAAACGTGATAACTTTTTAGACGAATTTATTCAGGCAACTCCTCGAATTGCTTTGGCGATTGTTATTGCAATTGTAATTTCAAAACCATTGGAAATCAAAATTTTTCAGAAAGAAATTGAAACCGTTTTGTTGAAAGAGAAAAACGAAATGGCATTGGCTAACAAAAAACAAGTTGCCAATTATTTCCAAAGCGATGTCGATAAAAACAAAGCCGAAATCGATAGCTTAAAAAGTGATATTGCCAAAAAAGAAAAAGAAGTCAACGATTTATACGCAACGTACATTACCGAAGCCGAAGGAACATCTGGAACCAAAAAGCTAGGAAAAGGTCCGGTTTATGCCGAAAAAAGATTGAAACACGATGCACAATTAAAACAATTGGATTCGTTAAAAGCTGTAAATGCTGTAAAAATTACCGAAAAAGAAAACAAAGCCAAAACGCTTCAAGCCGATCTTGACAAAAAAGTAACCGATTCACAACCTATTATCGATGGCTTCGACGGATTAATGGCTCGAATTAATGCTTTGAATAAATTGCCTTGGTTACCATCATTTTTTATCATGTTGCTGTTTCTAGCCATTGAAACTTCGCCAATTATTGCCAAATTACTTTCGCCAAAAGGTGAATATGATTTCAAGCAAGAAGACAACGAAATGGGAATTAAAAATGTATTGGCGCAAAACCGTTATCAAAGTGAATTGCAACGAAAAACCGATGCAGAAATTTATGATAAAGTCTACGCTGACATCAAAGAAGACCGAGAACTTTATAATTACAAAAAGAAAGGCGCAATGGAATTATTGAAATTGCAATCGGATGGATTTGTAGAAAAGCAGAAGAAATCAATATAAAAACATGAAAAACAAAATTTTAACTCTAGCATTTAGTGTATTTTTAATTGCAAGTTGCAACAAAAAAAGTGATGACACTAAAATGGAAACGACTACAGTAACCGAAATTAAAACAGATTCTATAATTGCTGTTGGTGACAATTCGCAAAATTCCTTAGACTGGAATGGAACTTACAAAGGAACAATTCCGTGTGCCGATTGTGAAGGAATTGCAATGGAAATTACCTTGAATAAAGATTTGACTTTTACATCTAAGTCGGTTTATTTAGGTAAAGAAAAAAACGAATTTAACGAAAACGGAACTTTTTCTTGGAACAAAGAAGGAAGCGGAATTACAACAGTTTCAGATAACAAAACAACTGCAATGTACAAAGTTGGAGAAAACAAACTGATCCTTTTAAATTCGGAAGGAAAAGAAAATTCCGATAGTACGATGGCGGATATGTATGTTTTAAATAAAGAATAAGCGAACTACTAGTTATCAAAACTCATAAAAAAACCCGATAAATTCAATTTTATCGGGTTTTACTTTATTATTACAACTTAGCGACTTAGCGTCTTTGTGGCAATTACATATAACTCAAAATCTCTTTCTTGTAGTTATCATATTCACCTTGCATAATCAATCCGTTGTCAAGGAGTTTTTTGTAATTCTGAAGTTTTTCAAACAACTCATCTTGCGACAATTCACTTAATTTTCTTTCTGAAGATGTTGTCGGCGCTTCTACTTTTGGTTCTTCAAATGAAGTATAATTTGAAACCGGAACAATTTCGGCAAAATTTGTAACTTCTTCTGTTTCCATTTCTTCAACCTCAGCAACTTCTTCAAAAGCTATTTCTTCTGCAATTATAGGATTACTTGTAGTTGAATTTACGACTGGATTTTTCAATAAATCCAATTGCTCTTTCGCGTAAGTATATAATTTTCGAGCTTGATTCTTTGGCAAATAATCAACTGTATGTGTTAAATCGGATTTGGTATTGAATGTGAAATCGGCTCCAAGAATTCCTTCTTTTACGAAACTTCCTGCAATATCATCCCAGTCATAATCTACAAATTCCATTGATAAACCAAGATTTTTTGGCTTGCAAAGAATTATTCTTTTGTTGGTAACCACAATACTATCTGGCAAAATGGTAACCGCTGGTTTTTTTTGCACAGCAATGTATCCAATTTCTTCATTTGACATTAATAAATTACTCAATTTTGAAGTGATTTTCTCAATCGCTTTGGGATCTTGATCTTCGTTTAATATTTTCTTTAAATTATCAATCATATTGAAAGTTTATTGGTTTAAGATTTTAAAAGATTTATCAAAAGTAATGCCTAATGTAATACAAAATGAAAAAAGAGCTTGATAAATCAACCTCTT
>NZ_DQDX01000197.1:11886-15986 GCF_003525665.1 Flavobacterium sp. | reverse complement strand
TTTTATTATAAAGAACTTATATCGTATAAATATGTATTTAATCGATATTTTTAGCAGGTTTATGTTAGTTGGTAGTTTTAATTTTCATAACTTTACTTAACGTTCTAAAAAAGATAACCCTAAATCTTAAACCTATGCCAAGAATGATTTATGATTACACTAAATCCGAGTTGGAAAGTGTAAGTTTTGATCCTAATCTTTTTAAAAAGAGATTGAAAAAGGCAACTAGAAGTTTATTGCCTTATGAAATTGACCAATTAGAAAACTGGCTATCCTATTTTACAATGAACAAGCCAGAATTACAAAAATGTTTAACAGAAATTAGTACTAACAAAGAAAATGGATTCGCGTAAACGAATCCATTTTTTTTATTTATTGGGTTTTGGACTTATGATTTCTACATTCTGAAAAGCAATGGCACCTTTTATAACACCAGTTATTGTAGCTCTTAAAGCATCAATTAAGTGAATTTTCAATTCGTTTTTTGGATAGATTAAACTAACTTCTCTTGCAGGTTTTGGCTCAGTAAAATGACGAAGTTTTGTTTTGTCTGCTTCTTTTAAATCCAACGTATGTAAATAGGGAAGAAGCGTTGTTCCTAATCCTTCATCGGCTAATTTTATTAGTGTTTCAAAACTTCCGCTTTCAATTTGAAAATGATTTTGTTCCGAATTGGTGTTGTTTTTACAAAGATTTAAAACGTTGTCTCTAAAACAATGTCCATCTTGAAGCAATAAAATTTCATCAATATTTAAATCGGTAATCTCAATTTCTTTTTTACTAAACGATTGGTGATTTTCTGGAATGTAAGCTACAAATGGTTCAAAATAAAGAACGACTTCTTTAATTTTTTCTTCGTTCAATGGCGTAGCAGCAATAGCGGCGTCTAGATGACCATTTTTTAATTTAAAGATGATGTCCTCGGTGTTTAACTCTTCAATAATTAGCTTGACCTTTGGATATTTTTTTATGAAATTTTTCAAAAACATCGGTAAAAGCGTTGGCATAATAGTCGGAATGATTCCCAATCTAAATTCGCCTCCAATAAATCCTTTTTGTTGGTCAACAATGTCTTTAATTCTATCGGCTTCATTTACAATATTTTTGGCTTGATTTACAATTTTCTGACCAATTTCTGTAAGTTGGATAGGTTTTTTAGTTCGATCAAATATCTGAATATCAAGTTCTTCTTCAACTTTTTGAATTTGCATGCTTAGGGTTGGTTGTGTTACAAAACACTTTTCGGCTGCAAGAGTAAAATTTTTATATTCGGCTACAGCCAAAACATATTGTAATTGTGTGATTGTCATTGGATAGTAAAATTTGATGCAAATATAAAAACAATCAATTTAACTTATAGTGTATTGGTTAGTTAATTTGTAAATTTGAAGTAAATATTATTTTTATGAAATTAAACAAATTAGGATTACCAGAAAAAGAAACTCAAATTTTAGCGGCAGAATTAAATTTGCTGTTGGCTAATTTTCAGGTTTATTATCAAAATTTACGAGGATTGCATTGGAATATTAGAGGAAAACGATTTTTTGATTTGCATGTAAAATTTGAAGAATTGTATAATGATAGTCAACTAAAAATTGATTTGATTGCCGAACGCATTTTAACACTTGGTCAAACTCCATTGCATACCTTTGAAGATTATGTAAAAAACAGCAAATTGCCAATTGGTAAAAACATTCACAACGATGAAGAAGCTATAAATTTGATATTAAATTCGTTATCGCATCTGTTAAAGATTGAACGAGTTATTCTCAATCAGGCAAGTGAAATTGCAGATGAAGGGACAAATTCTATGATGAGTGATTTTATTTCTGAACAAGAAAAAACCATTTGGATGATGAGTGCTTGGCTTGAAGAAAGTATTTAAAAATTAATGTTAAAAAAACTACAATAGCTTTTTGTTTTTAACGACGAAAAGCTATTTTTGTAAAATGAAGATTTTAACAACGTTAGTATTAGTATTGTTTGTAACTTTTCTTTCAACACCTACTATTGTAACGTTGATTGAAAGGACTACCGATGTATCGTTGTTTTATAATTTTGCTGAAGAAGAAATTCATAAGGAAGTAAAAGAAGTTAAAGCCGATTTAAAGCAAGTTTTTGATTATCCTTTTTTAGATGCTAAAGTTCTTCAAAACTCTAATATAATTTCTGAGAATTTATCGCGTCATGATAAGATTTCTGAGGAAATATTTTCTCCGCCGCCCGAATTGATTTAATACTTCGCTCGTCATTCTTACTGAATGTACGATTTTCATGTATTAATTTAATTTTGGTTATGACTAAAAAAATCAATCTTTTTGCAAACTTAAAATCTGATTTTGCTTCAGGTTTAGTAGTTTTTCTTGTGGCTTTGCCACTGTGTCTCGGTATTGCATTAGCAAGTGGAGCACCACCTTTAGCAGGTATTATTTCGGGAATTATTGGCGGAATTGTTGTTGGATATTTAAGCCAATCACATCTTAGTGTTTCTGGTCCTGCAGCAGGTTTAACAGCCATTGTATTGACAGCAATTACAGACTTAGGCTCGTTCAACGTCTTTCTATTGGCCGTTTTACTAGCAGGTGTTCTTCAATTAATTTTGGGTTTCATCAAAGCTGGAACCATTTCTAACTATTTCCCAAATAATGTAATTGAAGGAATGTTGGCAGGTATTGGTGTAATCATTATTTTGAAACAAATTCCACATGCTTTTGGTTATGATCCCGATTTTGAAGGTGATGAATCATTTATTCAAGCCGATGGACAGAATACTTTTTCTGAATTATTTTCGGTTTTAGATCACGTGAATTTTGGTTCAATAATCATTGCAGTTCTATCGTTAGCAATATTGATTTTATGGAACAAAGTTGAATTTTTAAAGAATATAAAATTAGTTCCAGCAGCTCTTGTAGCAGTCGTATTGAGTATTGTATTGAATGAATTTTTTATTCAATCGGGAAGTACTTTAGCGATTGCAAGTGAGCATTTAGTGAATTTACCAGTACCAAGTACGTTAGCAGAATTTCAAAATATTATAGTAACACCCGATTTTACTCAAATAACCAATTCTAAAGTTTGGATTGTAGCCATAACAATTGCTATCGTAGCCTCAATAGAAACGCTTTTGTGTATTGAAGCATCCGATAGAATGGACACCTTAAAACGATATACTGATACTAACGTAGAATTAAAAGCACAAGGAATTGGGAATATAGTTAGTTCATTATTAGGTGGTTTGCCAATGACTTCGGTTGTTGTTAGAACTTCCGCCAACCATAACTCTGGAGCAAAATCTAAAATGTCAACAATTATTCATGGCGTATTGTTGTTGGTGAGTGTTTTAGCAATTCCGTTTGTTTTAAATAAAATTCCATTGGCTACATTAGCAGCTGTTTTATTGATGGTAGGTTATAAATTGGCGGTTCCAAATATTAAGCATTTTGCTCATTACATGCCAAAAGAAGTTAATGTTTTACTTATTTCTTTGATTGTTATATTAATTGCGATTAGTAACAGTTACATGAATCTGGTAATTGGATTTAGTGTTTTGTCTGCTTTAATTTTAGCGTATTGTATCTTCAAATACCTAAAAGATGACAAGTTTGCACAAAATGTAAAAAGAAATCAATATTTATACTTTCCGTTTTTTGCCACTACAATTGCTGTTGTCTTTACCGATTTGTTAAAAGGTGTGGCACTTGGAATGATTATAAGTATCATTTTTGTTTTAAAAGGAAATTTGAAACGTGCTTACAGTTTTAGAAAAGAAGAATATGTTGACGGTGATATAATTCATATCGATTTGGCACAAGAGGTTTCTTTTTTAAATAAATCGGCAATTAAAACTACGTTGAGCGAAATTCCAGAAAATTCTAAAGTTATCATCAATGCATCGGATACCGTTTATATTGCGCACGATGTATTGGATTTGATTAAAGAATTCAAAAAAATTAGATCAAAAGAAGAAAACATTAAAGTAAAACTTGTTGGATTTAAAAAAGCGTATGAACTAGATGATTCAGAAGAATCTAAAAAGAAAGTAAGCTTTGAACATCAAGAAAAATTGGACACTGAAATTGAAAATAAATTTTAAATAAAAA
>NZ_DQDX01000197.1:0-11737 GCF_003525665.1 Flavobacterium sp. | reverse complement strand
ACTTTAAATAAAGAATTACAAGCTTCAATCACACCGAGAAAAGCATTAGAAATATTAAAAGAAGGAAATAACCGATTTGTAAATAATTTAAAAGCCCACAGAGATTTACTAGAACAAGTAAATGATACTCGTGACGGTCAATGGCCATTTGCAACTATTTTAAGTTGTATTGATAGTAGAACTTCTGCCGAATTGATTTTCGATCAAGGATTGGGTGATGTTTTTTCTGTTAGAATTGCTGGTAATATTGTAAACACTGATATTCTTGGAAGTATGGAGTTTGCTTGTAAAGTAGCTGGTTCTAAACTTGTTGTAGTTTTAGGTCACAGTAAATGTGGTGCTGTAAAAGGTGCGTGCGACCATGTAGAAATGGGTAATTTAACCGAACTATTATCTAAAATTCAACCAGCAGTTTATCAAGAAAAAGAAACTTTGGAAGATAGAAGTTCGAAAAACGGAACTTTCGTTGAAAATGTTGCTGAAATTAATGTAAAACGAAGTGTAAAAAACATTATCGAAAGAAGTTTCATCTTGGAGCAAATGGTAGAAAATGGCGAAATTGGAATAATAGGAGCGATGCACAATATCGAAACTGGTGAAGTAACTTTCTACGATGATGTTGAATACATTAGAGATGAAAATAATCCTGATTTCTCTATAGCAGAATTAAGACACTAAAATTTAATAGCCATCAATTAACAAATTGGTGGTTTTTTTTTACATTTGATTATTATAAAAAATTATGAGCGAGTATTATAGAAAGTTATTGGACAACAATAAAAAATGGGTTGAGAACCAATTAGCCTTAGATCCTGAGTTTTTTAAAGATTTGGCCAAAGGACAAAATCCGCAATTGCTTTGGATAGGATGTTCTGATAGTCGCGTTCCTGCAAATGAAATTGTTGGTGGAAAACCCGGAGATGTTTTTGTTCACAGAAATATTGCTAACATGGTCGTTCACAGTGATATGAACATGTTGAGTGTACTCGATTATGCAGTTAATGTATTGAAGGTGAAACATGTAATTGTGTGTGGACATTATGGTTGTGGCGGAGTTAAAGTTGCCATGGAAAACAATTCTATCGGAATTATTGACAACTGGATACGACATATTAAAGATGTATATCGTTTGCATAGAAATGAATTGGACTCCGTAGAAAACGAAAAAGAGCGTTTCAATAAATTTGTAGAAATAAACGTTAGAGAACAAGTTTTAGATTTAGCAAAAACATCCATTGTGCAATCTGCTTGGCAGAAAGGACAAGATTTAACGTTGCATGGTTGGGTTTACGGATTGAATGATGGTTATGTAACCGATTTGAATGTAAATTTCAGCAGTAATAAAGATTTAGACGAAGTGCATCAGTTGTATTTTGCTACTTAATCGTCTAGATTTTCATTAAAAGCAGAAGGTAATAATTGCGGAATAAATTTCACTAAAAGTGGTAATAATAATCCGCCACCAGGAAGTAAAAAGATAGTTAGCGACGGTATGCTTTTGCAAATGTCGAGCAGCTGTTTTTTTACTTTCTTTTTTTCTTCTGGACTCAAATCTTTAGAAGTTGATTTGGCCAAAAGATGCATCAATTCTTTACTTTGCGAGATTTCTTTTATCAGTCGTTTTTTATTTCGAGTAATCAAAACCTGAACTCCAGTTGACGTTTGATCGTAAAAATGTTTTACCGGATTGGAATAATTAAAGTATTGAATTTCTGGTTTATGTTTCGAAATAAAATCGTTGGTATCAACTGCAGTTTCATGAGCAAATACTTCTGAAACGCCAAATTTCTCTGCTAATTTGTACAAGAAATACAACTCTTCATTTTCAATTCTTCCGTCGTTCCAAAGTGTGATACAAACCAAATCGATTAGATAAAACTTCTCTAAATCGTCTTTAAAATAATCCAAAGGCATATCTTCTAAATTCTGAATACTAACTTTAGAAAATTTGGTGTAACGAACCGAAGCTTCAAATAATTTTATAAGCAAATCATCGTGTTGCGATTTTTCAGTTTTAACTTGTAAAGCCAAAGAAACCAAACTCATAATGGTTTCTTCTATACGTTTCAAATACTTTTCTGGAATAGAACCATGAGTTAAATAATGACGAAAAGCCAAAACATCTACAAACAAAAGTGCATTAGTAACAATATGCGAGAAGTTTTTGCTAATGATGTCTTTGTTGGTTTGGACGCGTTCATCAATAAGATTTTCCAATTTAGAACTAGCCGATGAAGGCATAATTTTGTTTAGAAATCCGAAACCTTTTGGTGTCATTTCTTTGTAAAACGAAACCGCTTTGGCAATAAAATCAACAGCATCCGACTGATTTGTTGTAAAGCAATACATATCAAAAAGTGTTTTTAGCAAGGCTACTTTCGATATTTCATCGGTTTTCCAACCGGTCATGTCTATTTCTGGATTTTCATTTATGGCAATGATGTGTCCGTAAATAAAACCAGTTTTTCTGATGTTTTTGTACAGTGATAAATCCTCAATAGGCGAGCTGATGAACCTATTTTTTTGTTCATAGAAATACTTGTCTATCCAGCCATTTGCCGAAGGATTAATCATAGCTTTTATTTGAGATGCAAAGCTATGTTTTTTTGTTTGAGAAAAACAGTATTAAAGTTAAGTTTTTATGGTCTAGACTTTATGTTTGCTTCACAAAGTTTGATTATTTCTGCAATTCTAATGTTTCGTGTTTCTTCGCGTTTCGCTTGATTTAACCAATAAAGATAGCTCTTTCGATACGATGGACTAAAATTTTGATAATTATCAAAGGCAATTTTATTTTGTTCAAATGCCAATTGTAAATCTTTAGGAAGTACTAAATTTTCAACATCGTCAAGTGATTCCCACGAGCCATTTTTCTTCGCGGTTTCAATTTTTTTCAAACCACTTTCGTGTATTAAATTCTCCTGAAGTAGTTTTTCAATGTAGGATTTGTTGAGTTTACTCCAAACACTTTTGTCTTTTCGTGGCGTAAACATTTGCGTGCGGCGTTCTTCATCAAGTCGTCTTACAGTTGAATCAATCCAACCATAACAAATGGCAACTTGCACGGCTTCTTCCCAACGCATGCTTTCGTTTTCGCTAGAAACTCTATAAAACAGTAATGACGCTCTAGTTGCAGAAGTATGATTTTCGTGCAGCCATTCGCGCCATTCTTGAGCATTTTTAAAATATAAATGATCTTTTTCTTCCAAGTAGTATTATTTTATAATTCCAGAACAAGCTACTCTTCCGCCAGCATTTCCTGTTGGTTGAGTAACAAAATCGTCTGGATTGGCATGAACTATCAAACCTTTATTTAAAATATCTTTGGTTTCGTCACCACAACCAATACACCATTCGTCGGTTTTTAAAGTGATGGTTCCGTTTCCGTTGGCATCGGCAGTAAAGTTTCCGATATCGCCTTTATGATGTTCAGTATCGGTCCATTTTCCGTGTTTTTTGAAGGTAGGATTCCAATGTCCACCAGTTGAAGTAGCATCAGCAGCCGAACAATCTGCTTTTTCATGAATGTGAATCGCGTGAACTCCAGGTTTCAATCCGGTCATTTTTGCCTCGAATGAAACTACGCCATTTTTTTCCGTAAATGTTGCCGTTCCGGTTACGGTACTTCCGCTTTTAGGTTCTAGATTTATCGTTAGCACATTGGCTTTAGTATCGGTTCCCGATTTACAAGCCACAACAATTACAAATGCAACTACTGCAATTAAGATTACTTTTTTCATAAAATTTATTTTAACCAAAGTTAAGAAATTAAAATGGAGGTTAAAGTTTTTTAACTTAAGAATTCGTTAATTGTTGGGATGAAGGTTTTGTGGGTTTAATTTTATAGATGTTTCTCAATGAGTCAATTTTAAGCTTAAAAAAGATTAAAATTTAGGGTTAAACACTAATTTTTAAATATATATCAAACTTGAAATAGGCCTTAAACCTATATTATTGTTAAATAATAATTCAAGCTGAACTTTATTTGATTTTCATTGTCAAACATATTAATTCAATAAATTCATTTTTCCAATATTTATTGCTATGTCCACCCTCAAATTGTTTTGCATCAATGATTGAATTTGACTCAGCATATTTTGAGTTTAAATGTTCTGCCTCTTCTTTTAAAAAGAATGGTTCTTCACTTCCGTATCTTAAAAACAAGTTTGGATATATTTTTTTTTTATTCCATACGTTTGTTTGAACATCACCACCAAAAGCTGAAAAACAGAAATATGTTCCAATTAATTCGGGATTACTATTTAGTAAACTTATCCCAAATCCAGCTCCATTAGAAACACCAAAAAAATATCTGTTTTGTTTTTTGCCTTTTTGGTTATATTTTTTTTCGATTTTGGTGAGCAATTCATTTATAAAATATGATTTATGATTTTTAAATCTATCAACTATTAATGACACTTCTTCTCTAATTGGTTTTCTATCTACATATTCAAAATTTCTGTAATTTAAATAAACTTTTTTCCCATTTCCGAGAGTTGTGCTTGTACTGTCAGCAATTTTATTATTCGAGAAACTTGCAATTAAAATAATAGGCTTAATAATCTTTTTATTTATCAGTGAATCCAATTCTGTTTTTTTATCAGTTATGGAAGTTCCTCCATCAGTTGCAAAAATTATTGGATAGTTTTTATTTAAACTAAAATCTTTAGGTAGATAAACATTATGTTTTCTGTATTCTTTTAAATATACACTATAAATTGAATCTGTAATAAATTTTGATTCAGCAAATATTATTTCTTTTTTGGTTTTACATGAAAACATTAATAAACAAACAAATCCAATCAATAAAATATTTTTCATTTTAGACATTTTTTAGCACGGTTTAAAACTAGTTTGTTACAACATATTGTTCATACAAAAATTTACTATTAATTACAACTTTTGTAGAATTTAGTCATCCTAAATTCATAAATTCATTCCACAATCCTCCCATCAATTAAAACACAATCAATTAAATCAGTTCCAAAGCAATAAGGTAATTGATAAAACGAGGTAACTTCTTTACTTATAATGATATTGGCTTTTTTACCTTTAGTGATACTTCCATGAGTTTGTGAAATTCCCATAGCGTATGCGCCGTTTATTGTGGCAGCATTTATGGCTTCTTCTGGCGTCATTTTCATTTTGATGCAAGCTGTTGCTACAACAAAATTCATGTTTCCTGATGGTGTTGTTCCAGGGTTGAAATCGGTGGCTAATGCTAATGGTAATCCTTTTTCAATCATGCGTCTTGCTGGCGTGTACGGAATGCTAATAAAGTAAGAACACGATGGCAAAGCCACAGGCATTGTTTCTGAATTTTTTAGAATTTCAATATCTTCATCCGTTACAACTTCTAGATGATCTACCGAAAGTGCGTTGTGTTTTACGCACGCGGCAATTCCGTTGATGGCATTGAATTGGTTAACGTGGATTTTGGCAATCAGTCCGTGTTTTTTTCCAGCTTCCATAATTCTTTCGGTTTCTTCTACAGAGAAATAGCCAGTTTCGCAGAAGGCATCGATGTAATCGGCAAGATTTTCTTCAGCAATTTTGGGTAACATTTCATTGATTATCATATCGATATAACCCGAATGATTTTCTTTATATTCACTGGGAAAAGCATGCGCGCCAAGAAAAGTAGCTTTGATTTTTATAGGATAATTTTCGGCTAATTTCTTTATAACACGAAGCATTTTGATTTCACCATCAACGGTCAATCCGTAACCCGATTTTATTTCGACTGCTCCAGTTCCTTGTTTCATCACTTCTTCAAGGCGGAGTTTCGATTGGTTGTATAGTTCTTCTTCTGAAGTTTCATTGAGTTTTTTAGCCGAATTTAGAATTCCGCCACCGCGATTGGCAATTTCTTCATAAGTCAATCCGTTAATGCGATCTACAAATTCCTGAATTCGATTTCCAGCATAAACGATGTGCGTGTGACTGTCGCACCAAGTTGGCAAAACTACTTTTCCGGTTGCGTCAATCGCGACATCGGCATTGATTTCTGGACAATTTTCCATTAAACCAAAATCGGCAATGATATCATTTTCAATTAATAAGAATGCATTTTTTATCGAAGGAAGAAGTGCCATTTCTGAACCAGAAACTTTAGTAATTTCGGCAGCTCTAATTTGAAGTAATTCTTGTATGTTGGTGATTAAGGTTGTCATGAACTAAATTTCAGTAAAAATACTTTTTAAAAAATAATTATTTATAAATTTAGAAAAAATTTCGAAGCAGTGAGAAAAATCAAATATAAAAAAGGACGTAAAGTACAACCCAGTTTTTTCGATTACACCGGAAGTCATAAAAGTGTAGATACAGAAATACAAATGTTTGTTTATGATACAGATGACATCACCGAATATGAACAAATAAATGTGAGCAACATCGAAAAAAACGTTGATTTAACTAAAGTAAATTGGGTTAACATTCACGGATTGAATGATGTAGAAGTCATAAAATCAATCGGAAATTATTTGAAAGTTGATAATTTTATGCTTGGTGATATATTGAATACTACCAAACGAACAAAACTAGAAGAATACCACGAAATTTTATTTTTCAATATTAAATCGCTTTTACCAATTGAAAACTCAGATAACATAAGTGTTGAACAAATAAGTTTTATTCTGAAAAACGGAATTCTAGTATCGTTTCAAGAGAAAAGAAGTGATTTTTTTACGCATTTACGTGAACGCATCAGAACGCATTCGGGAATTGTACGTGATAAAAAAGCCGATTATTTATTGTATTTACTTCTCGATGCGATAATGGAAAATTTCTACATTACTATTGAAAATGAAGAAGATAGAGTAGAAACGTTGATTGATGAATCTAAAACGAGTACCAATCCGGCGATATTGGAACAAATTGAGAAGCATCGGGATAATTTTAATTTCTTAAAACGTTCTATAATTCCGCTACGCGATTCTTTGTATTCGATAAAAAGTATGAAAGACGATATCGTTTTTAATGCGATTGAAACTTCCAATTATACGTTTTTTGTTAGATTACATCAAAAAAGTTTGGAGTTGTTGGAGCAAATTGAATACGATTTAACCAGTTTAGATAGTGCGTCCAATTTCTATTTTTCGACTCAAACGCACAAAATGAATGAAGTGATGAAGACGTTAACTGTAGTTTCGGTTTTCTTTATGCCACTAACATTTATTGTTGGCGTTTACGGAATGAACTTCGACAATATGCCCGAACTTCATTGGGAATACGGCTATTTCATCATTCTTGGATGCATGCTTTTGTTATTGGTAACCATGATTATTTATTTCAAAAAACGAAAATGGTATTAATCGTTTTCCTTTTTCAGAACAAATTTCAAATATAAAAATCCGATCAATCCTGCTAAAAGTGATGAAACTAGAATCATGATTTTAGAATTATCGATATGTTCGGCATCTGAAAAAGCGAGGAGTGTGATGAAAATGGACATTGTAAATCCGATTCCGCCCATAAAACTCACTCCGATAATGGATTTCCAATTTAGATCTTCTGGTAAAGAGCAAATTTTTAATTTCGTTGAAAGATAGGTAAATAGAAAAATTCCAACTGGTTTTCCGACAATTAAACCTAATGCGATTCCGATAGTGTAATGATGAGTTAACGCATAATGCCAATCGCTATTAACAACAATTGCAGTATTTGCCAAAGCAAAAAGCGGTAAAATGATAAACGCTACCGGATAATGCAAGGCATGTTGTAAAATATACGATGTAGATTTCTCGTCACCATTTCCGAAAGGAATGGCAAATGCTAATAAAACTCCAGTTATGGTTGCATGAACTCCAGAATTGAGCATAAAATACCACATAAAAACGCCACCCACTAGATAAGGAATTAGATTTCGAACTTTCATTCTATTGAAAACACAAAGCAATGCAAAGATGGAAAGTGAGATTATTAAATTGGTCCAAATAAGTGATTTGGTGTAGAAAATGGCAATAATCAAAATGGCACCTAAGTCATCAATTACGGCTAATGCGGTAAGAAATACTTTTAGCGAAAGCGGAACTCTATTTCCTAAAAGCGATAAAATTCCTAATGCAAAAGCAATATCAGTAGCCATCGGAATTCCAAATCCCGATTGTGTGTGTTCGCCATAATTTAAAAATAAATACAATCCAGCAGGAACAAGCATTCCGCCAATTGCAGCCGAAAGTGGCAATAAAGCATTTCTAACGGATGATAATTCTCCGTGGTATAATTCGCGTTCCAATTCTAAACCAATTAATAGAAAGAAAATGGTCATTAAACCATCGTTTATCCAATGTTCAATACTATGTCCAGCAAATTGTGTGTGCCAAAAATGTAGGTAGCTTTCGCTTAAGAACGAGTTTGCAATAAACAGAGAAACTATGGTGCAAATTATTAATGTAAATCCACCAGCTTTTTCGCTTTCAAAAAAATCTTTGAATAATTTGGTAACTTTCATTAGAAATTGGTTTGTTACAAATTTACGAAATACAAGAGGATTTTTATAGTAAAATCAATTCTTAATAACATTGTTGAAATATTTGCAACTATTTATTTGTGATTAGAAATATATCAATTACCTTTGACGAGTATACAATAAATTCCGGAAAAACTATGTTTACTTTACAACAGTATTTAGGTTTCTTACTTTTCTTAACCATTTTAACGATTGGTTTCTGGTTAATGATTTTCTTAATTCACTTTGTGTTCTATTGGATATTTGGTGCAACAAGAGAATTGTTGAAAGAAAGAAGAAATAAAAACGATGAGTAATTCTTAATTGTTTTTTAAAATAAAAAAGCCTCGATAATTTCGAGGCTTTTTTTATGGTTGACTATCCAGGAAAATCTCCTCCGTCGCCATTGTCTTGTTGTGTTCTTTTTGGTTTTTCTCTATCGTTTTTAGCTTTGTTGAAACGGTAAGTAAATGATAAAGTAACTTGTCTTTCTCTCCATTGCATTTCGCTGTAAGAGTTTACCGTAGCAAGATTTGATTCCATAATTCTTTTTCTAGAATTAAATAAATCGCTCACGTTTAATGCAATTGTACCTTTGTCTTTCAATACATCTTTGCTGAATGCTAAGTTGGCTGCAAAAACTCCTAAACTTCTACCTTGAGCATTATTTTGTGGCCCGTTGTAGTTTAAGTTAGTTTGCCAATCTATTTTGTAAGGTAAATTTACTTTAGATGATAAACGTGTTGACCAAGTTGTAGCCACATTATCAAAGTTTTGAGTAATCTCATCTCCAGCCAAATCAGTATAAGTGAAATCACCTTGAGTTTCTACTCTAAAGAAGTTGAAGTTACTGTTTAATTTCCACCATTTGTAAGGAGAATAATTTAAAGTAAATTCAAATCCAGTTCTGTATTCTGTAGCTAAATTGATTGGTGTGCTTTGAATTACTTCAACATCATTAACTTCTACACCAGTCCCACGTCTAACAAATTGAAATGAATCCGTCGTTTTATTCAAATAGATTGAAGTGTTCAAGGTCAATTTATTCCAACGTTTTAAATATCCTAAATCAAATGCATCGGTGAAAGATGGATCTAAGTCTGGGTTACCAACAAAGATGTTCGTGTTGCTTGAAAGTCCGCTAAACGGATTTAAGAAACGTCCTCTTGGTCGTTGAATTCTTCTGCTATAACTAAGTGAAGCACTACTTTTTTCTGAAAATTCATAAGTAAAGAAAGCACTTGGGAAAAAGTTGTTGTATCTTTTGTTATTGAAATCGTTAGTTTGTAATTGATTTACATCGATATTAGAATCTTCCCAACGCAATCCGTACAACATCGATAATTTTCCGAATTTTGTTCCGAATTGTGTGTACAATGCATTAACTTTTTCTTTGTATTCTAATGTGTTAGTGAAATTTTCATCTACAAGCCCATTAGTAATAACTTGATAATCGGTTACTAATTCTAAAAAGTCACCACGATATCCAGCTTCAAATTGGCTCTTTTTACCTATTGGCAAAACATAATCAGTTTGTATCAAATTACGATTTTGCTTTTGATTGTTCAAGGTTTGATCCAATCCTACTGTACTTGCGTCATTTCTAGTATCTGTAATTAATGCAGAGTTATCGTCTTTATTGGTTGAAAACGAACCATCAATTGTTAACTTGTGACCATCTTTTTTGAAGTTTTTAGTGAAATTTGTAGAGTATTCAATATTTTCACTGGCACTAATTTCATCATTCACACGATTTCTTGTGTATAAATAATTTCTGTTTGCGTCAAAATTATCTTGAAAAACAATGTCTTGATTATCTCCATTACTTTTTCTATAGTTTAAAATATTAGTCCAAGTAAGTGATTTGTCTAAAAACCAATCAAAACCAAAATTTCCGTTGTAACCTTTATTAAGTCTGTCGTTATCTCTAGTTTCATCTACATAACTTTTAGTAGAACCGTCTGGATTTAAATATTCTGAGTTTGTAAAAGCATTTCCAGGATTACTTCTGTAGTTGTAACCTTGAGTTGTAAAAAGATTAAATTCCTCCGATTTAAAATTCACAGTAGCACTCAAACCGTGATTATCAGGATAACCAGTTGTTCCAATGATTGTTCCGTTTAAACCGTTGGTTTTTCCTTTTTTAAGAATGATGTTTAAAAGTCCACCGCCACCTTCAGCATCGTAACGCGCTGATGGATTGGTAACTACTTCTACTTTATCAATAGCATCGGCAGGAATTAATTTTAAAGCTTCAGTAATATTAATGGCATTCGATGGTTTTCCGTCGATTAAGATTCTAACATTTTCGTTTCCTCGTAAGCTTACATTTCCTTCAATATCAACAGAAACCGATGGAATGTTATCAAGAACATCACTTACAGTTCCACCTTTAACCATTAAATCTTGACCAACGTTGTACACTTTTTTGTCAAGTTTAATTTCAACGGTAGTTTTCTCAGTTCTAATTACTACGTCTTCCAGTTGAGTTGCATCACTTTCTAAGGTAATTGTACCAAGATTTGTATTTCCAGCAATGGTTTTATTCTTGATTTCAAGCGGTTTAAAAGAGATAAATTCTACTTTTACATTATAGTTACCAGGCGTTGCATCAAAGCTAAAGTTTCCTTTATCGTCTGTGATTCCACCAGAAGTGATTTTATTCGTTGTAGTATTTACCAAAGAAATAGTAGTATATTCTAATGGTAATTTAGTAGCTTTTTCAGTAATTTTTCCAGTTACTTTAACTTTGCCTCCTTGTGGCTGCTGTTGCGAATAATTTAAAAACGTGCTCAAAAACAAGCCAATCGTTAATAAGAATTTAAGGTTTTTCATCAAATTAGATTTTTTTTAAATGTTTTGTACATTTGACTGCAAATTTAAACTTTGGTTTAAGCAACGAATCACAAAGGTTTGTTAAAAAAAACAAGTTTGAATTATTCTAAATAATCTCTTTTATTTTTTCTAATGGTCTAGCAATTATTGCTTTATCGTTGTAAACTACAATTGGTCGTTCCATAAGAATTGGATAATCAACCATTGTCTGAATTATTTCACAATCACTTAATTCTTTTCCTTTGAAATTTTCTTTCCAGATGGTTTCGTTTTTTCTAATTACTTCAATCGGATTTAAATTTAATTTCCTAATAATTTCTTCCAATTCATTAAAAGTCAATGGTGTTTCGAGGTATTTTATTATTTCAAATTTTTTATCGGATGTTTCTAAAAAAGCCAAGCAATCTCTAGATTTTCCGCAGCGTGGATTGTGGTAAATTGTCTGTCTCTTAT
>NZ_DQDX01000204.1:865-10275 GCF_003525665.1 Flavobacterium sp. | reverse complement strand
TGATTTCTCAAACACTTTTAAATTCAATTAACAATTTATAAATTTATGCTGCTTTTTTAGAACAACATCCAGCTTTTTTCTCACCTTCAGAACAAGATTTTTTATCTGTAGTTGAAGTAGATTTTTCTGTTTTAGCTTTCTTTTTAGCTTTTGGTTCTTGCTCTTGTGCATTTACATTCATTGCAAATAAAAATGCTGCTACAGCTAAAATTGATGTTACTTTTTTCATTTTATATTTTAGTTTTAATTAATAATTGTATTTTAATAAATCAAATATAGAAAAATATTTTATCTACCTTCTTAAATTTAACTTAATTGTGATTTTATTCTAAATTTACTTCAAAGTTGATGGACAAACGTAATTTGTTGTCTTAATTTCAGTTTTCTTAATTGCCGAAAATCCGCCCAAAACATCAATAACGTTATGATAACCACGAGATTTTAATATAGAAGCCGCAATCATAGAACGATATCCACCAGCACAATGCACATAAAAAGTTTCTTCTTTAGGAAATTCTGATAAATGATCGTTGATAAAATCCAATGGCGTTGATGGCACATCTAAAATATGTTCGGCAGTATATTCTCCTGGTTTTCTCACATCAAAAACTGGAATTTTTGTATTGTCATTTGGAACTTGGTTCAAAATTTCCTCCAATTTTTCTGCAGAAACCGAAGTAACTGTATCAAATTCTAATCCGGCATTTTTCCACGATTCAAATCCGCCGTCGAGATATCCAACGGTGTTGTCATATCCTACTCTAGCCAATCGCATTATCGTTTCTTCTTCTCTACCCATTGGAGTTACCAATAAAATAGGTTGTTTTACATCTAAAATTAAAGCACCAACCCAAGGAGCAAATTGTCCATCAATCCCAATAAAAATTGATTTCGGAATATGACCTTTTGCAAAATCATCTTGATGACGAACGTCTAAAATTAATGCTTCTGTTTCGTTTGCAACTAGTTCAAAAGTTTTTGCGTCAAATGCTTTTGCTTCGCTGATAATATCCTCAACATTAGCATAACCTTCTTTATTAAGTTTCACATTCATTGGGAAATAAGCTGGCGGTGGCAATAAACCATCGGTAACTTCAGCAATGAACTCTTCTCGAGTCATGTTGGCACGAAGCGCATAATTAGTCGCTTTTTGATCGCCAATACTTCCTACGGTTTCTTTACTTAAATTTTTTCCGCAAGCACTTCCGGCACCGTGAGCTGGATAAACAATTACATCATCGGCCAAAGTCATTACTTTATTTCGCAAACTGTCGAATAAAATTCCGGCTAATTGTTCTTGCGTCATGTGTGCTGCTTTTTGAGCTAAATCTGGTCGTCCAACATCACCAAGAAATAAGGTATCTCCGCTGAAAAGCGCATAGTCTTTTCCGTCTTTATCTCTCAATAAATAACACGAACTTTCCATGGTGTGTCCAGGTGTATGAAGACAAGTAATTGTAATTTCACCCAATTTAAAAACCTCGCCATCAGTAGCAATATGAGCTTTAAAACTTGGATTCGCTTCTGGACCATAAACAATTGGAGCTCCTGTTTTTTCAGCTAAAGTAACGTGTCCACTTACAAAATCGGCGTGGAAATGGGTTTCGAAAATGTATTTTATCTGAGCATTATTTGCAACAGCAATATCAATATAAGGTTGTACTTCGCGTAATGGATCGATAATGGCAACTTCACCATTACTTTCAATGTAATAAGCACCTTGTGCTAAACATCCTGTATATATTTGTTGTATTTTCATCTGTTTGTAATTTTATGTAAAAATAATCGATTTGAAATTAATGCAGCGTATCAAATGTTACATTTATAAAAAGATTAAGATAAGAGAAGTTCTTTTGCAAGAATATAAATTCCCATAGCGAGAACAAACCATCCAAAACCTGTTTTTAATTTATCTCCAGAGAATTTTTTCGATAAATAATTTCCGATGAAAACTCCAATAATAGAACATCCTGTAAAAATTAGAACCACTTTCCAATCAATAATTTGATCTGGTCTAATATCACCAACAAATCCGATTAAGGACTGAACTGCCACAATAAAAAGTGATGTTCCAACAGCCATTTTCATTGGTGTTTTTGCTAAAAATAACAACGCAGGAATTATTAAAAATCCGCCACCAGCACCAACAAATCCAGCTACTAATCCGATAAATAATCCTTGCAAAATAATTCTGAAGTAATTTAGCTTTGAATCATCATTAATAATCTTTTCTTTCAATGGTTTTATCATTCTAATCGAAGCCGATATCATTACAATTGCAAAAACAACCATAATCAAAACCGACTTGTGCAGCGTAAAAGTTGCTGTAGAAAAAATTACATCTGGAATAGCTGGAACAATAAATTTTCGGGTTAAGAAAACGGCAGATATTGTTGGAAATCCAAACAATAAAACCTTTTTAAAATCGACTAATTTCTGCGTTGCCTTTTGAAAACCTCCAACTAATGCAGTAGTTCCCACAACAAATAACGAATAAGCTGTTGCCAAAATAGGTTCGATTCCCATAATGTAAACCAGAACTGGCACTGATAAAATAGAACCGCCACTTCCTATTAAACCTAGAGTTATTCCAACCAATACCGCCAAAAAGTAGCCAATTATATAATTAATTTCCATTTATTTTTTTGTTGACACAAAGGTCGATAAATTCAAATTTATGCTGTGCAACTTAGGTTACTTAATGTTTAATAATTCAATCGAAGCTCGATGCAAACGAATTCTTCCTTCGTTTTCTAACGCTTTTAATAACCTAGAAACTACAACTCTTGAAGTGTGCAAATCGAAAGCAATTTCTTGATGTGTACTTTTAATTTCTTTGGTTTTATTAACAATTGATTTTTCAGATAAATAATTCAGCAATCGCTCATCCATGTTCATAAATGCCAAATTATCAATTGCTGTAAGCATTTCTTTTAAACGATTGTTGTAACTATTAAAAACATAGTTTCGCCAACTTTTGTATTTGCCAAGCCATTCTTCCATTTTACTTACAGGAATCATTACTAATTGACCGTTGGTTTCGGCAACTGCTCTGATTTCGCTTTTGGTATCGCCTAAGCAACAAGCCATTGTCATGGCACAAGTATCGCCTTTTTCTATAAAATACAAGAGCAACTCACCTTCATCAAAATCTTCTCTTAATATTTTTATCGCACCATGAATTAACAGCGGCATTTTTTTTATGTAATCACCAAAATCAATTAGAACATCACCTTCGTCAAAATTTTTAAGAGTGGCAACTTGCGCAATTTCTTCAATTAGTTTTTCTTCAAATAGATAACCGTAGGTTTCCTTTATTATATCAATCATTAGTTATTTTTTTAAAGTGCTTTCATAGCGTTCAATCCATTGATCTAAAGTAACTTTAGACATTAATTCACCGATTAAATCATAAGGAATATCGGCCGTTTTTTTAAATCGGATGCAACTTTTTCCCATATCTAATTTTGATTTAGAATATTTAGGATACTCAGCTACAAACCAATCGTGCAACTCTTTATCGGCATAAAGCATCATGTGATAAATATTTATAGAGTTTTTTTGTGATGCTAT
Source organism: Flavobacterium sp. (assembly GCF_003525665.1). Taxonomy (GTDB): domain Bacteria; phylum Bacteroidota; class Bacteroidia; order Flavobacteriales; family Flavobacteriaceae; genus Flavobacterium. The sequence goes on along the minus strand of NZ_DQDX01000204.1, from coordinate 6,702 downwards.
TGCAAAAAATGGTAATGGATCTTTTGGATTACAATGATATCCATTTGGATAAATTTCATGAGGAACACAATAACCAAGCATACCATAAGACATGACTTCTTTAAATCCGGCTGGAAGATTATCTAAAACAATTTTTCGCAATTGTTCCATTGCAATTTTTCTATCTTCTGGCAATTCAGAAATATATTGATCGGGCGTTGTAGCAGCTGATTGCATAAAATGAATTTAATATTAAAATAAATGTAACTAATTTAAAATTTAATAACTAATGTTGTTAAGCAAAAGTAATAATAAAAATTTTTTAATAGATTTACATCGGTTTATTATTCCAGATAATTTCTGTCGCACAAAAGCCCGTTACGAAAAGATAAAACTTGCCTCAATTGCAATTATGTTGTTGATAGCCGTTTTTGCCCCAACTGTGGTCAAGAAAACACCGATACCAGAAAAACATTTCATCACTTATTCGTTCACTTTTTTGAAGATTTAACGCATTATGAAAATGCCTTCTGGAAAACCATAAAAAATCTTTTATTAAAACCAGCATCGTTAACAAAAGAATATCTTTCTGGTAAACGTTTATCTTATTTAGCACCAGTTAGATTGTATATTTTTATAAGTTTTGTCACCTTTTTTTTAATGGCAGTTCTTCCTGATAATGAAGATAAAGAAATAATAAAATTTGATAATGGCTCTAAAAAAGAAACAAAAAAATCTTACTACGATTATTCTGAAAATAAAGATGCAGAAGAAGAAAACGATTCTTTAGTGCAAGATTCAATTCTAAAGGCAAACATAAAAGAGGAAGTTCAGGAAATTGAAAATCTCAGAAAAAAAGGACTCTTATCAGATAAAAACGCGGATTCTTTAGTTAAATACATTACTGATGCTAGAAAAGAAAATGCCTTTAAAAATAATGATAGATTTTTCAGTTCTGGATACAAATCAATCACGCAATTAGATTCGGCAAGAAAAGCAAATCCAGATAAAGTTGGCGCCTTAGAATATTGGGTTTCCAAAAAAACGATACCAATAGAAAATAAATATTCTGACGAAGAATTACAGGAAAAGTTTTTAGAATCAGTAATGTATAATTTCCCAAAAGCATTATTTATTTATATGCCTTTATTTGCTTTGGTTTTATGGCTGTTTCACAACAAAAAAAGATGGTACTATTTTGATCATGGTATTTTTACTTTACACTATTTTTCCTTTTTACTATTAACCTCTTTGCTGATTGGTATTAGTGATTATTTATTACATTTTCTTGGAGAAAACATGGTAAAGAAAACGATTTCAGTTCTAATTAATGCTGTTGGTTACCTTTGGATGTTCTATTATTTCTTTCCAGCACATCATCGTTTCTATGGGGAAACAAGAGCTATTTCATTTTTAAAAAGTATCTTTATTTTATTTATCAATATATTTCTAATTGCAATAGTTTCAGTTCTACTTGTAATTTACTCATTCATTAATATTCATTAAAATATAAAATAGGAACCAACAAAAAATTTGAATCAGCAAATACCAATGATTAAAAAGTCGATAACAAATAGCACCACAAAAAATAAAATATAAACATATGAAAAACAGCATCTCAATTGGATTGTTATCCATGTTAATTATTTCGTGTTCCACTTCAAAAACTGCAACAGGAACGGCTACAGCAACTAAAAAACCTCTTGATGTGCCAAGTTATATCAACAGTATCACAGCTGGTGAATTAAAAACCCATCTAACTATAGTTGCTTCCGATGAAATGCAAGGTAGAAACACAGGAAGTGAAGGTCAGAAATTGGCCGGAAATTATTTGATTGATCAGTACAAAAAAGACGGAATTCCGTTTCCAAAAGGTGCCGATTCTTACTATCAAAAAGTACCTTCAGAATACATGAAGAAAGGATTTAGTCCAAAACTTGGTGACTCAGAAAATATTTGGGCATTTATTGAAGGAAGCGAACATCCAGAAGAAATTGTAGTAGTTTCGGCGCATTACGATCACGTTGGTATGAAAAATGGCGAAATATACAATGGTGCCGACGATGATGGTTCTGGTACAGTTGGTTTATTAGAAATCGCGCAAGCCTTCCATAAAGCAAAAAGTGAAGGACACGGACCAAAACGTTCGGTTTTAATTCTGCACGTAACTGGTGAAGAGCATGGTTTACATGGTTCAAGATTTTATTCAGAAAATCCGTTGTTTCCTCTAAAAAATACGGTTGCCGATGTTAATATTGATATGATTGGACGTCGTGATGAGCTTCACAAAGATTCTAATAATTATGTCTATGTAATTGGTTCAGATTATCTTTCTACCGATTTATATAACATTTGTGAAGAGGTTAATAAAAAATATATTGGTCTTACTTTAGATTATAAATACAATGATAGAGCCGATAAAAATCGTTTTTACTATCGTTCAGATCATTATAATTTTGCTAAAAACGGAATTCCATCGGTATTTTATTTCAACGGAACGCATGCCGATTATCACAAACCAACAGATGAAGTTGACAAAATTGAATTTGATGCTTTAGAAAAAAGAACCCGATTGGCTTTTGCAACCGCTTGGGAAATTGCCAACAGAGAAAAACGTTTAGTAGTTGATAAAGACGGAAAATAATTTAGATTCAAATCCATAAAAAAACGCTGTAATTAATTTTACAGCGTTTTTTATTTTAGTAAAATCGTTCTTTATATTCTTTTAATAAATTTTCTGAAAAGAACAAAGAAGTATAGGAATCATTGGCTTCTGGATTGCTTTTTTCAAATTCTGCCAAAGCAGTAAAATACTTTTTCAATTGTTCTTCAGTCAAAAGTTTTCTATAATCTTCCTCTTGCCTGATTAGTATTTGAATGAACAAAGCACTGTCGTCTTCATTGCTTGTTTCATTCATTTTATTGTAAATAGGTACAATTTCTCGATACTGACTGATGAATAAATCTCGAAATATCGGATTTTGTTCTTCTGTATAATTCACAATTCCAAAGGTAATTTGTCCTTTAGTCTGCCAATACATCTTCTCACCTTCTTCGCCTTTTTGAACAAAATTCTGTATCACCGCCACTTTCAATTTGATTGATTTTTCAAATTGTCCAAAAGAAAGCAACGGAATAAACAGCAACAAGAATAACTTTTTCATAGCATTATTTTATAAAAAACAAAATTAGAATTTTTTTAAAAGTAACAATACATTTAACTAATTATTAGCGAATGTGAAAACAATTTCCCATATTTGACATCTATAACCACTACAATAAATGAAAAAACTCACTGTATTAGAAATAAATGAAGTCCTAAAAGGCATCGTTATTGGCGAAACCAATCATACAATAACTGCACCAGAACAACTTGAATTAGCAAGTGAAACCGAAATTGCCTTTATAGGAAATAAAAAATATGAAAAATTTTGGAAAGATTCTAAAGCATGTGTTGCCATTGTAAACGAAGATATTTCTATTGAACCAGGCGAAAATAAAGCATTTATAAAAGTTAAAAATGCCGATTTAGCAATGTGTCAAGTTCTTGAGATGTTTGCTCCTGACGCACCAAAATTTAGCCATGAAATTCATCCAACTGCTGTAGTCGATGCTTCTGCAACTATTGGAGCTGGAACAAAAATTGGAGCTGGAAGTTATATTGGACCAAACGTAACTATTGCCGAAAATGTCACAATTTATCCAAACGTTACTATTTTAGATGAAGTAACTATCGGAAAAAATACAACGATTTGGTCTGGAACTGTAATTAGAGAACGTTGTCTTGTAGGTGCGTTTTGTATTTTACATCCTAATTGTACCATTGGTGCCGATGGATTTGGATTCTCTCCTTGTCCAGAAAAAGGACTGGCTAAAATTCCTCAGATAGGAAATGTTGTAATTGGAAATAATGTAGAAATTGGCGCCAACTCATGTGTTGACAGAGGTAAATTTAGCTCTACAATAATTGGTGATGGTTGCAAAATTGATAATTTGGTACAAATTGGTCACAATTCTAAAATGGGTAAATTCTGTATCATGGCCGGAAACAGTGGACTCGCAGGTTCTGTAACTCTAGGAAACGGCGTAATTATTGGCGGAAGCGCTTCTATAAAAGATCATTTAACTATTGGTGATGGCGCAATTGTTGGCGCTGGCTCTGGTGTTGCAGCCGATATTCCTGCCGGAAAAGTTATGCTTGGTTATCCTGCAGTTGAAGCAAGAACCGCTTTGAAACAGTGGGCAATTCTAAAACGAATGGCAACAGAATAAACTATAGAAAAGTATAAAAACGAAAAAAGTCTTGAAAATTTCAAGACTTTTTTTTGGGTGAATGACCGGGTTCGAACCGGCGACCCTCGGTACCACAAACCGATGCTCTAACCAGCTGAGCTACAATCACCATTTGTAATTCGAGTGCAAATATATAATTTTTCTTGGCTCGTACAAAGAAAAAAATCAAAAATTTACATCAAATTTATTTCAAATCACTTAAGCTATTGACTGTCAAATATCTTTCTACTGTAAAACCTTCGGCATAATCTACTCCAACGATTCTTCCTAAATCTTGAGCACGGTATTTTACGCTATCTAAAAAGTTTTTCGAACTAATTGGCGACTCAGGTTCGTTGGTATTTGGATTGTAAAATTGCGAACTGTAAGCTAAAATAGATTCCATTTTGACATCCATAAATCCAGAAATATCCACAACTAAATCGGGTTCCAAGTTTTTCCATTGAATGTAATGATACACTACTTTTGGTCGCCAAGCTACTTGATTTTCTCCGTCAAGGCTCGTTTCTATCATTCGCAAACCAGATAGAAAACAAGAATCAGAAACCAATTTGCTACCTTTTCCGTGATCGATATGTCTATCATCAATGGCATTGCAAAGCACAATTTCTGGTTGGTATTTGCGTAACATTTGAATGATTTTCATCTGATGTGCTTCATCGTTTACAAAAAAACCATCGCGCATATCAAGATTTTCTCTAGCAGAAATACCAAGAATTTCTGAAGCTTTCGCCGATTCTGAATTTCTAATTTCAACCGAACCACGTGTTCCCAATTCGCCACGAGTTAAGTCGATAATTCCAACTTTCTTACCCAATGCAATTTCCTTTGCAATCGTTCCGCTGCAACCCAATTCTACATCGTCTGGATGTGCACCAAAAGCTAATATATCTAGTTTCATTTTTAAAATTGTATAATGTATTTATGTATAATGTATGATAATTTTCAAAATCACAACACATTTTTAATCGTCAATGACTTATTGACCGTTTCAACAAACTCTTTTTCAGGATCGCTGTCTTTTGTGATTCCGCAACCAATGTACAAATTTGCAACCGATTCTTCGATTTTCATGCATCGTAAATTAACAAATAAATCCGATTGCTTTTGTTTGAATGTAGCAAAATCTTTATTCCATTCTCCCAAAAATCCAGCGTAAAATTCTCTATTATAACCTTCTTTTTCAATAATAAATTGCTTCGCTTTTTCTTTAGGAAAACCACAAACTGCAGGTGTTGGATGCAATACATTTATAATTTCAGAGATAGAATTTTCATTATTTACAACAGCCTGAATATCGGTTTTTATATGAACTAAACTTCCTGCTTGATGCGAATAAGGTTCAGAAAAAGTAACAGCATCAGAATATAAGTTCAAATTTTTAACAATGTAATCAGTTACAATTTGCTGTTCTTCAATTTCTTTATTTTGCCAAATAGCGTCCTTTTTTTTATCAAATAATTGTGTTCCGGCTAACGAAACAGTTTTCACCAAATTTTCATCCACTTTTAGAAATTGTTCTGGCGTTGCTCCTATCCAAAAACCAATTTTAGGATGATAAAAAC
>NZ_DQDX01000204.1:0-791 GCF_003525665.1 Flavobacterium sp. | reverse complement strand
CTTCTACTCCATTTCCGACTAAAGTTTCAAATGCCATTTTCGAATCAGCATCAGTTTCATAAATCAATGTTTTCGGAAAAATATAATCGGAAGTCGAAACCGTTTCGAAATAAATATCCGATAATTCTTCGGGAATTATATATCGTTTTTCATTATCAAAAGATACAAAAGCAAATCCAACATCAGCATCATCCAATAAAATCAAATCATCGTTCTTCTGAAAAAGCGCAATGATTTTATCGGAATTGGGTTTGCAATAACACACAAAAGGTAGTTTGCTCGACTGCTGCTGCTTTATTTTTGAAAATAAGAAACTCATCGTCCTTTACTTGGTAAAATCATGTTGGTTAATTTGCAAAGCGAAATCAATTTGTCGTTTTCATCCACAATTCTAATTTCCCACAAATGAATGCTCGCGCCTTTGTGAATGATGGTTGCCGTTGCAGTAACGATTCCTTCACGCTTGCTTTTTAAGTGATTTGCCGATATTTCAATACCGCGAACTTCTTGCCTTTCTGGATTGACAAACATGATTGATGCGGCACTTCCAACGCTTTCTGCCAACGCAACCGATGCGCCACCATGAAGCAATCCCATCGGTTGATGCACTCTAGAATTGACTGGCATTGTGGCTTTTAAAAAAGTTTCTCCAGCATCAATATACTCAATTTCAAGAGTTTCCATCAAAGTGTTTTTGGACCACTCGTTGCAGAGTTTTAGCATTTTTTCTTTATCGAAAGACATAGTTTATTTTTTTTGTAAAGTTAATTAGAAAATAGAGAATAGAAAAA
>NZ_DQDX01000029.1:3627-23964 GCF_003525665.1 Flavobacterium sp. | reverse complement strand
GGTTAATTGTTTTCTAAAAAATAATTCGGCACTAAAAAATAAAAAATACTATTTTTATAAAAATTTTGAATGGCAATGAACTTAAGTTATTGGGAAATTAAAAACTGGTTTTCAAATGTAGATTTCACTATTGTAGGAAGCGGAATTGTTGGCTTACACTGCGCTTTAAACTTACGTGAGCGATTTCCAAACAGCAAAATTTTGATTCTTGAAAAAGGAATTTTACCACAAGGAGCAAGCACAAAAAATGCAGGATTTACTTGTTTTGGAAGCTTGTCAGAAATTATTGACGACTTAAAAACACACTCAGAAGAAGACGTTTTAAATTTGATTCAAAAAAGATGGAATGGTTTGCAGTTATTGCGAAAACGACTTGGAGATTCTGTCATAGATTTTAAACCTTATGGCGGATATGAATTGTTTTTAAAAGAAGACGAAAATACTTATAACGAATGTTTACAGAAACTACCTTTTATAAACGACATTCTCAAACCATTTTTTAAAACCGATGTTTTTGCAAAAGAAGTCGATCGATTTGCGTTTGAAAACATAAAAGAATATTCAATTTTCAATCAATTTGAAGGTCAGATTGACACTGGAAACATGATGCAAGCTGTAATGAAAGAGGCGATTTCAAAAGACATTCTAATTTTAAATCAAGCTGAAGTTTCTTCTTTTTCTGATAAAAATACTGGTGTTGAAGTTGTAGTGAATGGTTATTCATTTGAAACTAAAAAATTGCTTTTTGCCACCAACGGATTTGCCTCAGAACTAACAAACAACGCTGTAAAACCAGCACGAGCACAAGTTTTAATTACCGAACCAATTCCGAATTTAGACATAAAAGGCACTTTTCATTTGGATAAAGGCTATTATTATTTCAGGAATTTTGAAGATCGAATTCTACTTGGCGGCGGACGAAATTTAGATTTTGAAGGCGAAACCACAACGAGTTTATCGCAAACCGATTTAATTCAGAATCGATTGGAAGAATTATTAAAAAATGTAATTTTACCAAATCAAGATTTTAAAATTGCACATCGCTGGAGTGGCATTATGGGCATGGGAAATAGCAAAAATCCTATCGTCTCACAACTATCAGAAAATGTATATTGTGGTGTTCGCCTAGGCGGAATGGGTGTTGCAATAGGAAGTTTAATCGGACAAGAATTAGCAGAATTACTATAGATGGCTACAAAAAAAAACAAACCAAAAACTACTACTAACAAAACTTTTTTTCAAAAGCTAAAAACATTCGTCTGGAAATCGATGCTTTGGTTTTTTGGACTGTCAATTTTATTGGTAATCATTTACAAATGGATTCCTGTTCCATTCACACCATTAATGTTTACAAGAGTTATAGAAAATAAAATAGATGGCAAAGACGCCATTTTAAGTCATGACTGGGTTTCATTGGATGAAATTTCACCCAATCTTCAAAAAGCAGTGATTGCAAGTGAAGATGGAAATTTTTTAAAACACAATGGTTTTGATTTTCTAGCCATGCAAAAAGCATTCAAAAACAACAATCGAGGCAAGAAATTGAAAGGCGGAAGTACTATCTCACAACAAACTGCCAAAAACGTTTTTCTTTGGCAAGGAAGAAGTTACATTCGTAAAGGATTGGAAGCGTATTTTACTGTTTTAATAGAATTAATTTGGGGTAAAGAACGTATTATGGAAGTGTACCTCAACTCAATAGAAATGGGCAATGGCGTTTATGGCGCAGAAGAAGCAGCACGATACTGGTATGCGAAAAAAGCAATCGATTTAAGCACAAGAGAAGCCGCTGGAATTGCTGCAATTTTGCCAAATCCAAGAAAATATAAAGCCACTAATTCTAGTTCTTATATAGAAAGACGAAAAGGAAAAATAGTACGAGTAATGCGACAAATTGGTAAAATAGAATACTAAAAACAAAGTCCCGAAATTATCGGGACTTTGTTTTTTTATTGAAATAACGATTTATATTGTGGCCAATGTTTGTAGATTAAAATTCCGTTTAAAACGGTCACTAGTAAGGCTCCGCCAATTCCTGCTACATCAAGAAATAGATGAAATAACAAAATATTAATTGATATTGGCGCCAACAATGTTAGTGCAAATGCTACCCATTTTTTCAATAACAGCATCGCTCCTATTAAAATTTCTAAAACTCCAACTGTTTTTAAAACATATCCAGTTGCACCAAGCGAAGTCATGAAACTTGCCGCTTTTTCTGGTAATTCTGGCAAAGGAATAAAACCAAAAAACTTATTTGCACCAAATAAAACGAGCATAATTCCTAACACAATTCTAATAATTTTAGTAAACATTGAATTCATACATATTTAATTTATTGATTAGTAATATGGTAAAAATATAATTAATTTTTTACATTATACTTATATTTATATCTAATTTTTTACACTATTGATTTTGTATAAAATTAAAAATTGCATATCTGTAACTTTTTTACCAAATCATCATCTAATAGAAATAAACCTTAAAATCAATTATTATGCAAGCTCATGAAATAGATTACCAAATATTTGGAGAAGAAATGCAATATGTTGAAATCGAACTCGATCCACAAGAAATAGTAGTTGCCGAAGCCGGAAGTTTCATGATGATGGACAACGGAATTAAAATGGAAACTATTTTTGGCGATGGTTCAACCCAACAACAAAGTGGTATTTTTGGACAACTTCTTTCAGCAGGAAAAAGAGTTTTAACCGGTGAAAGCCTTTTTATGACTGCTTATTTAAATCAGAATAACAATAAAAGTAAAGTATGCTTTGCATCTCCTTATCCAGGAAAAATTCTTCCCATTGATTTAAGACAATTTGGAGGAAAATTTGTTTGCCAAAAAGATGCATTCCTGTGTGCCGCAAAAGGCGTTTCTGTTGGAATAGAATTTTCTAAAAAATTAGGCCGCGGACTTTTTGGTGGTGAAGGTTTCATTATGCAAAAATTAGAAGGCGACGGAATGGCTTTTGTACATTCGGGCGGAACTTTAGCAAAAAGAGAATTGGCTTCGGGTGAAATCTTGAAAGTTGACACTGGTTGCATCGTAGGTTTTACGCAAGATGTAGATTATGATATTGAATTTATTGGCGGAATTAAAAACACGATTTTTGGAGGCGAAGGAATGTTTTATGCTACACTTCGCGGACCAGGAACGGCTTATATTCAATCGTTACCATTTAGTAGATTAGCCGATAGAATTATAGCGTCGGCACCAAAATCGGGTGGGAATTCTCGCGATGAAGGAAGTTTACTTGGCGGAATTGGACGATTGTTAGATGGAGATAATAAATTTTAAAAAAAGGGCTTTTCAATTAAATGAAAAGCCCTTTTTGTTTAGAATAAAGTTTGATTTATTGAATCACAACAGGATAAGTAACTAAAGCATCAGTTGCACCTCCAGCATTTGTAATATCACCAGTAGCAACGCCTGCCGCTAATTTATTTGGCAAATGTCTTAAGGTTACAATTACATTTCCAGAACCAGCATTACCAGTTGTAAGAGTAAAAGTTAAACCAACTGGTTTTCCGTTACCATCTAAATCGGTGTAACCAAAAGTTCCAATTGCAGCTGGAGCTTGATAAAAAACTTGATGATCTTCTCCTTCTTCTTCAACTTCAACAGTGATATCTTCTGCTGGAGTCACTGTTTCGTTTAAAAAACTTACTTCACCATTATAAACAGTATTCGCAGCTAAATTACCCGAAGTTGTAAAAACTGGAGCATTCGGACCATCACCATCTAAATCTCTCGAAGTTAGCGTAATTGTACTAGAACCATTTGTTAATCTTGTGGTTACAGTTGTGATCACTTCTTCTTCATTTACAGGTCCGTTATCATCATCGCTACAAGATGTTATAGCAATTGCAGTTAGTGAAACGAATAAAATTTTAGTTGCAGTAAGGAATTGTATTTTTTTCATGATTTTAATTTTAATAATTGAATTTTAATTGAATTTGAAAGTTCCTACCCATTTCATCGGCGTAGAAACGTTGTCTGTTTAAATAATCTCTATATTTAGTATTTAAAAGGTTAAATACTGAAAACCCTATAGTTGTTAACGAATTTTTAAAGGTTTTTACTTGAATCTCTGAACTAAAATGCAAAAGATGGTACGCCGATGGAGGCTGGCTTATGTTTACCTCAACTGGAAATAACTCACCATCAACAACAATGTTAGTATCAAAGTTGTTATTTGGAAAAAGTGTTTGTCTAAAAACCATTTCGCTTTGAAGTTCTAACGATAAATTGCTCCATTCTTTTTTATTAAATTGAATTCTATTAGAAATATTCAAAGGTGGCATATCAATAATTGCATCATCGTTGGTTTTGTCCTTTCCGTTTACGTAAGAAAGCAATAATTTATGCTGCCAATTCTCCGTAATTTTCCACTCCGAATTGAAATCAATTCCTACTAACAATGCATTAGTTTGTTGGTATTCCCAAACTGGGAAAGCACCACGAATGGTCGTTTCAAAACCAACCGGTTTCAAGAACATATAATCTTCAATGTAATTTAGAAACGGACTTATATTAATGTTAAAACTTTGAAATTTCTTGCTAAGCGAAGTACTTATTTTATTGGATTTTTCTTGTTTTAATCTCAAATCGCCCAACTCAATCATACCACTAGAATGATGCAATCCATCACTAAAAAACTCAGAAGGATTTGGATTTCGAACCGCATGACTAACATTAAAATACAACTCATAATCCTTACCAAAAGAATACTGTGTTCCCAAACTTGCTGAAAAATTATGAAACGTAAACTTGGGTTTAGTCAACCATTGTGTGCCAAAATCTTCAACTATAAAAGAATCAAATTCTGGGCTGTAATTTCGTTCAGTCCATCGTGATTTCAAATAATATTTGGTTGCTTCAATAGTTGAAAAATCATAACGAACTCCAGCTTCAACCGAAAAATGTTCTGAAATATGATTGTCAACAATAGCATAAATTCCGGCATCAAACTTATTATAACTAGGTATCAATGGTCGAACGCCAGTATTAGGATTTGCAGAATTAATTTGAAACAAACCCATCACACCCGATTTTACATCCCAAGCATCAAAACTCAATTTATAGTCGGCATTAAAAGAATGTGTCATCAAATCTAAATCTAATGCAGGTCTAGAATCTTCAACTCCAGTTCTTAAATCAAACTCTTTTCTATTGTTGAATTGAAAAGCATATTGAAAACTAATAGTTTCACCATCCTTTAGATAATAATTGTAATTGAGTTTTGCTAGATGATGTTGCACTTTCTGCTTCGGATTTTTAATCGAATAAGTGAAATCTTCAACAACAGAAGGCGTTTGGTTGTTAATCGAATTATACAAATCGGTAACATTCCCAATGTGAGAAGCACTCAAAATTCCGATTGTTGCATTGTACAAACTATAAAAAGCCGAAAAATCATATTTCTTTCCAATGTACTTTACATCTCCAGAAAAATTAGCTTCACGGTTTCCAGTATTTGACAAAACATAATCTGGTGACTCTCTATCTCCATAGTATTTGAAACTACCTTGTGCATTCCAAGTCCAATCGCAAAAATTACCTTTATGCAAACTTGATGAAATAGTTCCGCCTCGACCATTAGATTCTGTGGTTACTATAGTTTTGCCAATAAGCGTGTCTTTCTTTATTGAAATTGGATCAACGATAACAATTCCTCCAATAGCATCGCCACCATATTGCAAAGCAGACGCACCTTTAATCACAGAAATTTTTCCAGCAGCATTTACATCAAGGTTTGGAGCATGTTCCATTCCCCATTGTTGGTCTTCAAGTTTAACATTGTTATTATAAATACCAACCCTACTGCTGTGCAATCCATTGATAACCGGTTTTACAATCGTGCTTCCGCTCTTTAGAATAGAAATTCCAGAAACTTCTTTTAGAACATTTCCCAAGGACTGACTGCTGTATTTATCAATAGTCTTTTCTTTAATCTTCAATTCGTTAACCGAAAGATTGTGATAATTATCCTTATGTTTTACAACAACGTCATCTAGCATTTCTCGTTTCACTTTCATTTGAAAATTTAACTCAAGATTTCCGTTGATAGTAAGTAAGGTATCGATAGATTTATAGCCAACGTAAGTGATTAAAATTTTCACTTGTCCGTTGGGAATATTACTTAAAGAATAGAATCCGTCTTTTTTACTTAAAGTAGATTTTGATGCGATGTGAATGTGCGCTTTATCGAGAGCTACATCATTCTCATTGACTATTTTTCCGCTAATTGTATTTTGGCTAAAAACAAGTCCAAAACACAAAAAACAAAAAACCAAACTGAATTTTTGCATAGTTATTTTACTAATTCATTAACACTTATAGGGTGAAATAAACTATAAAATGGGTGGACCGCGAAGTAAAAAAGAACTTCCTTTAAAGAAAGATATATCATTGGAAGCAACAAAGAAAAATACTTTGCTGTTTACAAAATTGATTTTTGATTTGGTAGCTTTTTGAAAAGTATCAACAGCCGAACTAAAAGTAAATTCGCAAGCAAAACAATGATCAAAATGATGACTGTGTGTGATTTGAGAAGTGTTTTCAGAATAATTGTGATGACATTCTTTTGTAGCAAATGCTTCTTCTAGATGATGAAAAGAGTGAACAGACTGAAGTAGTATTGCAAGGAATACTATCAATCCGAACAAAAAACTTCCTATGGAATATTTTCTTTTCATAAGCGCAAATGTAAACAACTGAAAATAAAAAATCGTTTGAATTAACAATTTTTATGAATTGAAAACTCAAACGATTTATAATTTATAAAAGACTAAACCAATTTGTTAGCCACTAAATATTCTGCAATTTGAATAGTATTGGTAGCAGCACCTTTTCTTAAATTATCGGCAACAATCCACATGTTTAGTGAGTTTGGCTGGCTTTCATCGCGGCGAATTCTACCCACAAAAACATCGTCTTTACCTTGTGCAAACAATGGCATTGGATATGTGTAAGTATCGTTATTGTCCTGAAGCACAACTCCATCGGTATGATGTAAAATAGAACGAATCTCATTTACATCAAAATCATTAGAAAACTCAATATTCACAGCTTCACTATGTCCGCCAACAACCGGAATTCTAATTGCCGTTGCAGTAACAGCAATCGTTCTGTCACTAAGAATTTTTTGAGTTTCACGAACCAGTTTCATCTCTTCTTTAGTGTAACCGTTTTCTTCAAAACTGTCACATTGTGGAATTGCGTTTCTGTGAATTGGGTATTTGTACGCCATTTCGCCTTGAACTCCAGCATATTCATTTTCCAATTGCTGAACAGCTTTTACACCAGTTCCAGTAATTGATTGATATGTAGAAACGATAACGCGTTTGATATTGTATTTTTTATGTAACGGATTTAAAACCATCACCATCTGTATTGTAGAACAGTTTGGATTGGCAATAATTTTATCCTCTTTTGTCAATTCAGATGCGTTGATTTCTGGAACGATTAACTTTTTAGTTGGATCCATTCTCCAAGCCGATGAGTTGTCTATTACAGTTGTTCCTGCTGCTGCAAATTTTGGAGCCCATTCTAGCGAAGTTTCTCCTCCAGCCGAAAACAAAGCAATATCTGCTTTCATGTCGACTGCTGTTTGTAAACCAACTACCTTGTACTTATTACCCTTAAATTCAATTTCCTTACCAACAGATCGCTCTGAAGCAACAGGAATTAATTCGGTTACAGGAAAATTTCTTTCCGCCAATACTTGAAGCATCACTTCGCCAACCATTCCGGTTGCGCCTACAACAGCAACTTTCATATAAATATATTTAGATTTTAATAAATTTTTGAAGTACAAAAGTAGATAGAAAAACAATTAGTTTATCAACTTTCTTTAAAAAGAAAAACCGCCTCAATTATGAAGCGGTTAAGTACTGAAACTAGTTCAGTATAAATTAGAATATATACTGTAGCGGTTTATTATTTTTTTAACAAATCTCTAATTTGAGTAAGCAATTCTTCTTGAGTTGGTCCTGCTGGAGCTGGAGCTTCAACTGGTTTTTTCATTTTGTTGTAAGCTTTTACAATCATAAACATAACGAATCCAACTACAACTAAACTCACAATTGAATTAATCCAAGCACCGTAGCGAACTGCATTCTCTGGGCTAGTTACTGCTCCTGCAGCATCTTTAACTTCTGGAGCTAAAACATACTTAAGTGCAGAAAAATCTACACCACCAGTTAACATCCCTACTAATGGCATCACTATATCAGCAACAAACCCATTAACAACTGCGCCAACTGCACCTGCCATAATTACTGCAACAGCAAACTCAATTACATTGCCAGTCATAATAAAATTCTTAAACTCTTTTAACATGATTTTTGTTTTTATTGGTTATTGGTGCAAAACTAATTAAAAAAATTAACATAATATTATATTTTTTTGTAGAATTAGTACTACTTAATGTAAAAATTCTCTAATTTTTTAATAAAATAGTACATAAATCTCAATGACAAAAATAAAAAAACCCTACTCTTTTATAAAC
The DNA here is from genome assembly GCF_003525665.1 of Flavobacterium sp. Classification (GTDB taxonomy): domain Bacteria; phylum Bacteroidota; class Bacteroidia; order Flavobacteriales; family Flavobacteriaceae; genus Flavobacterium. The sequence goes on along the minus strand of NZ_DQDX01000029.1, from coordinate 15,445 downwards.
TTCCCACTGATTTCGCCTTTTTCTGTATGCAATTTAATGATGTAATTTCCTGTTTTTAAATCAGCAACATTTATAGAAGTACGTGGATTTGTAGTAATTTGAACCAATTGTCCTAACATATTATAAATGTTAATGGATCGTATGTTTTCAAAATCTTGAATATTCAAATTCAAAATGTCTTTAGCAGGATTTGGTGACAAACTCAAATAATTATCTAAATTGAAAGTGTTATTTGCCAAAGTTTGAAACGTGCTTGTTGCAGTGTTTGTTACAATAGGAAAATTATAATCAAAATAGATATTAGCCAAATTGCTGATGGTATTTCCAACAACCAAAGTTGACTTAGTTTTAATTTTGAAAACTACGTAACCATCATTTGTTGCATCATTAAAAGGAAGATTGATGTCTTCAAAAATGAATTCAACTTTATTAGGGTTTGTAATTCTTGTAACGCAACTGTGCGATGAATCGGTTATTTGTAATGTTGCAATATCAAATTTTGTCGTGTCAATCATGTCTTTAACAACAATATTTTCTGCTGGAAAAGTTCCAGTGTTTTCAAATCGAATTTGATAATGAACATATTGCCCAATCATACTTGGGTTAATCGTTGTTCCTTCTAAACACCTTTTATCATTTGGATCATAAGAATTTACAACCGTTTGGCGTAACGAAAAAGTATTATCAACTGGTGTTTCATCGGTATTTAAACCATTAATTACAGCTGTATAATTCAAAATATCACCTGCATTTACAGCAGGCGTTTCCATTGGCGAATTTACATTTAAAGTTACTACAAATTCACCAGTTTGAAAAGGAGTAATTGTTCCAATGTTCCATGAAACCGAACCTGTACTTGTTGTCGTTGGCGCTAATGTAGAAGCAATGTAATCTAAAACAGAATCGCTATAATTAAAAACTATAGTTGCCGTTTCACTTTGATTTCCTTTATTTTTGTATTTGATTTTATATTTTGCATCAAATCCTGGTCGAGCAGGAACAATCGGAATTATTACCACTTCCAAATCGTGTCGAACGCCATTGGGTGTTATACAAAAATTTTGATTAAATGGACTTGTAGTCGCAGGAAAAGTAACTGTCGCACTTGTTGGCGAAGACGTAAAATAACTTGGATTTTCAAATAATGGTGTAACGGTATGCGTTCCTGCAGAAACAGGAATTGAATAATTACCAGAAACATTAGAAATTAAAGTACCTGAAATTGTACCATTAGTTATTGTGAATTTTAAATTTGGATAAAAACCGTCTGTTGCATCACAACCATTTGAATTTCCATCAAGTTTGTTATTCCCTTGAATTGTGTAATTAGTTCCTCCTGGCGTAAATGAACAATAGCTATTAACATGGCATGTTGTGGAATAGCCGTATTGATTTATCTTTGATTGAACAAATGGTATATCTTCTTCATCAGCACATACATATTCAAGAGTTGGATTTGAAGAAAAGTTTAATTGAATAACAGAAGAATTAATTGGATTGGTAATCCCATTCAAAAATAATGAAGTAAGAAAATTATTGTAACATTCTAAATGTTCTAAGTCTGTTAAGCCACTTAAATTTAGAGTTGTCAGTTGGTTGAACTCACAGTATAAGTTAATTATATTAATTGAGCCACTAACATTTAAATTTGATAATTGATTATTTTTACAATCTAAATGTTTCAAATTTAATAAGCCACTAACATTTAAATTTACCAATTGATTATCACTACAATATAAAGTCTCTAAATTTGTTAAACCATCTACATTTAAAGTAGACAATTGGTTTTCAAAGCATTGTATCGTAGATAAATTTATTAAACCATTTACATTTAAACTTGAAATTTGGTTATAAACACAATATAAACTTTTTAAATTTGTTAAGCTACTCACATTCAAACTTGAAATTTGATTATTAAAACAATCCAAAAATTTTAAATTTGTTAAACCATTAATTGAGCTTAAATTTGTTATTTGGTTATTATTACAACTTAAAGTTACCAAATTTGAAAAACTATTTATTCCTTGTAAATTTGATATATTAGATTAGTTTACACTTAGAAATTTTATCATTAATGCTTCGCTAACTTGTATTTCACCATCGTTATTAGTGTCTATTGTGTTATAAGTAGAAACCGAACCATAATAATTTTCAGGTATTTGATTTGAAGCAACAGGATTATCAGAACTCGCACTCAACAACTTCGCCTTAAAATTAGCGTCAGGAATATTAACAATCTGCGCATTAGCAACAAAACATAACAACAAAGTCAATAAAGAAAAGTAAAGTTTTTTCATAGAGGTAAGTAATTATAAATCAAATATAAATAATGTTTTGTAAGAAAAAAATTATTCTCGATAAAACACCCTTTTCACTCGTTGCGAGATACTTGTCATTATTTCATAAGGAATTGTGCCTAGTTGTTTTGCCATGAAATTTACCGTTGGGTTTTCTCCAAAAATGATTACTTCACTTCCTTCTTTGCAATCAATTTCGGTGATATCCGCCATCAACATGTCCATGCAAACGCTTCCTAAAATGGGTGCTTTTTTGTTTTTTATAACTACATAACCATTACCATTTCCCCAATGTCTAGAAATTCCGTCAGCGTAACCTATTGGAATTGTGGCGACTTTGGTAGTTTTTGTCGCCATAAATCTTCTGCCATAACCAACACTTTCGCCTTCGTCTATGGTTCTAATTTGAGAAATAATCGATTTTAACGTTCCTACGTTTTGTAGTGATTTTTGCTCGTCATCATCGTTAGAAATTCCGTAAAGTCCTATTCCTAGTCGTACCATATCGTATTGCGCTTGAGGAAAATTGGAAATTCCAGAAGTATTTAAAATATGACGAATTGGATTTATCTGTAATTCTTCCATTAATTTGGAAGATAATTTTTCGAATAATTTTATTTGCGAAAGCGTAAAATCTACAAATTTCATATCGTCACTGGTTGCCAAATGCGATAGTATACTTTTCACTTCCACCAATTTAGTGCCTTTGAGTTTTGCAATTAATTCATCGATGGTTTCTTCTTCAAATCCCAATCGGTGCATTCCTGTATCTAACTTGATATGAATTGGAAAATGCTGTAATTTTTTGCTTTCGGCAATTTTTAAAAAAGCGTTCAATCCTTTTATCGAATAAATTTCGGGTTCCAATTGATGCTGAATTATCGCAGAAAAACTCGTATTCTCTGGATTCAAAACCATAATCGGCAAATCGATTCCGGCGTTTTTTAGCGAAATTCCTTCATCGGCGAAAGCCACACCAAGATAATCTACTTTGTGATGCGAAAGTAATTTTGCAACTTCAAATCCGCCATTTCCATAACCAAACGCTTTTACCATAACCATCAATTTGGTTTCGGATTTCAGTTTAGATTTATAGAAATTCAGGTTATGACTTATGGCATTCAAATTAATTTCTAAAACTGTTTCATGCGTTTTTTCTTCTAACAAAGAAACGATTTCTTCAAAGTGAAAATGCCTTGCTCCTTTTATTAAAATGGTTTCGTTTTCAAATGAAATAGTATCAATGGCATCAATAAATTTTTGAGTAGAATCGAATGCTAAGCAGTTCGGAAACTTACTTTTAAAACTCGAAATAGTTGCACCAATGGCAATTACCCGATGGATTTTATTAGATACAATTAATTGCGAAACTTTAGAATACAATTCTTCCAAAACCAAACCCGATTGAAAAATATCGGATAAAATTAACGTCTTCTTTTTATATTGTTTTTGACTTTCCAGAAAATCTAAAGCAATTTTTAACGACTGAAAATCAGAACTATAACTGTCGTCAATAAGCGTTGTATTGTTGCTTCCGTTTTTAACTTTCAATCGCATTTCAACTGGAAACAAAAGTAACATTCGTTCTTGAATCACTTCCTGATTGTAATTGAAATACAACATAACCATCAAACATTGAATCGCATTTTCTATCGAAGCCTGATCGTTGAACGGAATTGTAATAACGAAACAAAATTTCTTGTAGGTAATTTTGAGTTCGGTTTTATCGGATGATTCTTTAGCAATGATAAAAACGTCGGCTCTTTTATCGTCTGAACTCCAAGAAAAGGTATTTATTTTTGGATTTAAAAACGCTTCAATAGTTTTATTTTTATTCATTATTAAAACCTCAACCGAAGTAAAAAGTTTTAATTTTTCTTTAATTTTTTCACCAATACTTTCAAAACCTTCATCGTGCACCGAACCAATATTCGATAAAACTCCAATAGTTGGTTGAATGATTTTTTGAAGATGTTCCATTTCGTTTTTCAAGGAAATTCCAGCTTCAAAAATCGCAAGATTGTGCTTTTCATTAATTCCCAAAACCGAAAGTGGCACTCCAACTTGTGAGTTATAACTTTTGGGCGAACGAATAATGTTATAATCAGGACTTAATAAAAAATTGAGCCATTCTTTTATAATGGTTTTTCCGTTACTACCAGTAATTCCGATGATTGGAAAATCAAAATTACTTCTGTAAAATGCAGCAAAAGTCTGCAATGCATCAAGCGTATTTTCAACGATTAAAAAATTAGCTTTGCCTTCCAACTCTTTTGGAATGTGATTTACAACAAAATTTAACACGCCGTTTTCTATAAGTTCGGCTATGTAAAAATGTCCGTCGTGATTGGGTCCAATAATTGCGAAAAATAAAGTACTGTCGCTATTTTGCAACGATCGACTATCGATAGAAACCGAGTCGATGATGGCTATTTCATTAGTTCCAACGAATTGGGCTTTAATGATTGGGATGATATTTCGTATGGAAAGTGTCAAAGTTGGTTTTTTTCGAAATAAACAAGAAATTCTTCAGGAGTCATAACAGTAATTTTTGAGCTTTTAAATCCTTTTTTATCTCTTGTAATTATATAATCACAATCATGATAAACAGCACTATTATATTGAACTGCATCTTCAAAATCTTCAAAATCTGAAATTAAACTTTTATCAATATTTAATTCATCTATGATTGATACATTACAAATAATTCTGAATTTCTTTAATGTTTCTAGGACTAATTCTTTTGGATTTACCTTAGAAGCAACGTAAAAAGTGTTAACAAATGATAAAGAAGAAGTAAATAATTCTATCTTATTTTTTTCAGCAATATTGATGATTTTTGCTATCGTTGTGTAAAAAGGATTTCTAATGATAATTAAATCAATCATTACATTGGTGTCTAAAAATAATTTCACAATGAATTATATTTATTTATCAAATAATCTTGTCTGTCTTTTTTATAATCAAAATCGGAAGGAATTCCACCATTTTTTAAAGAAATACTTTTTACAAAATCTGAAATTTCAGTTTCTTCAGTTTCTTCTTTATTATTTGAAGTAATAGCTTTTAGATAATTTTCAAATAGCCAAGAAAGACTAACTTTCTGCTTAGCTGCATACTCTTTAGCTTTTTCAATTACTTCTTTATCTAGTTTTAGGGTGAGTTTAGTATCCATAATAACAGCGCTTTAATTGTTATACGTACAAAAATAGAAAAAGTTTCCGTGCAACTTGTTAAATTTCTATTTTTTCTTCTCTTCCGATAAATGTTCGGCGTCTTTCACCTCTAAATTCTCACGCATAGCGTTGTAATAAGCCGCACGACTTAATGGTTCATATTCTTCGGTTTCACCTAACATCACCAATTTATCGTTGTCTGTTTTTCTAAAACTATAATTGGCTAAATTTCCTGTTCTTGTACAAACAGCGTGAACTTTAGTTACATATTCGGCAGTTGCCATTAACGCTGGCATTGGTCCGAACGGATTTCCTTTAAAATCCATATCAAGTCCAGCAACAATTACTCGAATTCCAGAATTGGCCAAATCGTTGCAGATTTTCACAATTTCGTCGTCAAAAAACTGTGCTTCGTCAATGCCAACAACATCACATCCTTGAGCCAGAATAGCAATATTTGCAGCAGCAGGAACTGGAGTTGAACGAATTTCGTTTTTGTTGTGAGAAACCACCATCTCTTCATCATATCTAGTATCGATGGCAGGTTTAAAAATCTCTACTTTTTGCTTGGCGAATTGAGCTCTTTTTAACCTTCGGATAAGCTCTTCGGTTTTTCCCGAGAACATGGAACCGCAGATAACTTCTATCCAACCAAATTGTTCTTTGTGATTTACTGTATTTTCGAGAAACATTTTGTATTTTTAGACCTTAAAAAAGGAATTGTTTTTATTACTTTGTAAAAAACAAATTTATAATAAATCAACTTAAGCTAGTCACTATAATTTCAAAAGTTATGAAAAAAAGATTGGAAGCCGAATTAATCAGCATTGCACACCGAATTTTAAAGCTAAAAAATAAATCGGAAGTAGATCAATTGTATCTAGAAACTCAAAAATTATATGAAACCTTAACTATTTTAAAGTTTTATGGTGATAATTACGACCAAGTAAAAGCGACTGTTGCTCAAGAAGATTTAGAGGAAAAACTTGTTGCATCGTTAGAGACAAAAACTCCAGAAGTTGAAGAAGAGAATCTGAAACAAGTTCAGATTGACAAAGTGGAAGAAGTTCAGATTGACAAAGTGGAAGAAGTTCAGATTGACAAGGTGGAAGAAGTTCAGATTGACAAGGTGGAAGAAGTTCAGATTGAAAAAACGGATGATGAGAATCTGAAACAAGTTCAGATTGACAAAGTGGAAGAAGTTCAGATTGACAGTAAGGAAGAACAAGTTGAAGAGCAAGAAATTGTAGCTGCAGCAGAAGAATCAGAAGTTCAAGAAGAAGCTGTTGCCGATGAACCAGTTGCTGATGAAGTTGAAGAACCAGTTATTGTTGGTGAAATTACTGTTGAGGATGAAGATGAAGTTGAAGAAGAAATTCCAGTAATTGAAGCAAAAGACGATTTAGATTTTGAACCCATTTTTGAATTAGCTTCAGAAGAAGAAACTGAAGTTGAACAACCAAAGGCAGAAGAACCAAAAGCAAAACAAAATCAAATTTCATTTGAAGATTTATTAGGTCATAATTATAGCGAACCGGTTTTTGTAAAACCAAATGATGTAACTGCATCAGTTCCGAAAAAGGAAATTGTTGAAGAAAAAGCCGAAGTTGTTGTTGATGAAAAAGTTTCTATTTTAAACGAAAAATTAGCACAAGGAATCAATATCGGATTGAACGACCGCGTAGGTTTTGTAAAATATTTATTCAACGAAAGCAGCGAAGATTTCAACCGTGTTTTATCGCAATTAAATACGTTTGATACGTATTCTGATGCTAAAAATTTCATTGACGAAATGGTAAAGCCCGACTATAACAACTGGAAAGGTCAAGACGATTTTGAAGAGCGTTTCATGGAATTGGTAGAACGTAAGTTTAAATAAATGTCAAAACTTTATATTGTTCCCACGCCAATTGGCAACCTAGAAGACATGACTTTTAGAGCCATTCGAGTTCTAAAAGAAGCCGATTTAATTCTGGCCGAAGACACGCGCACGAGTGGGAAATTACTCAAGCATTTTGAGATTTCCACACACATGCACAGCCATCACATGCACAACGAACACAAAACAGTAGAAAATTTAATTTCCCGATTAAAAGCAGGTGAAACCATTGCGTTAATTAGCGATGCCGGAACGCCAGCCATTTCTGATCCCGGATTTTTACTAACGCGCGCTTGTGTAGAAAATAATATAGAAGTCGATTGTTTGCCTGGCGCAACCGCTTTTGTTCCAGCTTTGGTCAATAGTGGTTTGCCCAATGACAAATTTGTTTTTGAAGGCTTTCTACCCGAAAAAAAAGGAAGACAAACACGTTATTTAGCGCTAGCCGAAGAAAATCGGACGATGATTTTTTACGTTTCGCCTCATAAATTAGTAAAAACTTTAGCCGAATTTGTACAGTATTTTGGAGCCGAACGACCAGTCTCAATCTCAAGAGAATTGTCTAAACTACACGAAGAAACCATTCGAGGAACAGCTGACGAAGTTTTAAAACACTTTGAAGCAAAACCACCAAAAGGTGAAATTGTTGCAGTTGTTGGTGGGAAAAAATAGTGTTCAGTTTTCAGTATTCAGTTTTTTACTAGTCTAAAACGCATATTTTGTTAACTTATATCAACAATAAACATAATATTTTGTTGTTTATAATTAACGATTTATATGTAAAATCGTTGTTCTTACTTAACAATTTTATACATTTGCGTTGTAAAATAGTCTACAATGGAAGAATTACAATATGAATTTCAGCAAAAAATTTCGCAATTATCGTTAGATTTTCAGCGCTATCTTGTTAATAGCATCGATTTAAAAAATAGATTAATTGCAATTAAAGGCGCACGAGGTTCTGGAAAAACAACGTTGCTTTTACAAATTGCAAAGAAAAAATTTGATTTGAGCAAAACATTGTACGTTAGTTTAGATCACCTTTATTTTTTTGAAAACAAATTATACTATTTAGCCAAAGAATTTTCTGATAATGGTGGTGTATATTTACTTTTAGACGAAGTTCATAAATATCCAAATTGGTCGCGAGAAATAAAATTAATTTACGATAATTTTCCATCATTAAATATAATTTTCACTTCGTCATCGATGTTAGAAATTTACAAAGCTGAATCTGATTTGAGCAGAAGAGCAGTTTCTTATAATCTTAAAGAATTGTCTTTTAGAGAATTCATTGCTTTAGAAACAGGAATCGAACTACCCACCAAATCGTTTGAAGAAATTTTAGAAAATCACAACCAAATTGCTTCCCTTTTACTCCAAAAAATAAAACCACTTGCCTTATTTTCAAAATATTTAAAAGTTGGAGCCTACCCTTATTTTAAAGAAAGTGAAGCGAATTACAATCAGAAATTACTAAATACCATCAATTTAATCATAGAAATTGACATTAATGCGGTGGAAGATTTGAATTATGAAACCTTAGTAAAATTAAAAAAACTATTAATTTCTATTGCTTCAAGTACACCGTTCACTCCAAACATCACAAAACTTAGTGAGAAAGTTGGCGTTTCTAGAAACACATTAATTCAAGCAATAAAAATTTTAGATCGTGCAGGATTGGTTAATGAATTGTACAAAGACACTTCAGGAATTGGTGTTTTAACAAAACCCGAAAAACTATTCTTAAACAACACCAATTTAATGTATGTGTTAGCCAAAGAAAACATCAATATTGGAAATGTTCGAGAAACATTTTTCTTAAATCAGTTTAAAGGCATTAGAGAAATCAATCTTTCAGAAGCATCAGATTTTATGATTGACAAAAAATACACTTTCGAAATTGGCGGTAAAAACAAATCTAAAAAGCAAATTGCAACATTAGAAAATGCGTTTGTGGCAAAAGACAGCATCGAAATTGGCTTCGGAAATAATATTCCGGTTTGGTTGTTTGGCTTTATGTATTGATTTTTTTATACATTTGATAAACATCATAAAAATCATAAGCAATTATCAAGAAAAATAATATTGAGCAAATAAAATGAAAGACCTAATAAACAAAAAATCGTTTCAAGAAACCATCGCTTACATCGATACAAATTATAATTTCACGCCAACTACTTTCAAAAACGGAAATCAAATTAATAATGCTGGTGACAATAATGGTTCTTGTAAAATTTTCGCTTTCGCAAAATTACATCAATTAGAAAAAGATGAAACTTTAGCTCTTTTTGGAAGTTATTATTTTGACGATGTTTTAAAACATCCAGAAGGAAATGACCATCAAAACATTAGAAATTTTATAAATTTTGGATGGGATGGAATTTCTTTTGAAGGTGAAGCTTTGAAGTTGAAATCTTAAATAATTTTAGAAATAACCCAAAATCTAATCTTGTCAGTTATTTAGTTTATTCTTAAATTCTTTACATAATAAATCATGAAAAAATATTTCACCATTTTATTAGTATCAGTAATCATTTTTTCTTGTGAGACGAAAGAGGAAGATGATAGCTATAAATATTTGTATGGTAAACTAGAAGAGAGTATTATCAGAGACGAGAATACTTTAAATAGCATTTATTATAAATATTGTTATGACATAAAGAATGATAGTTTAGAAAGAAAAAGATATGATAGTCTGTATAAAATTTCAGTAAGTATTGATGAAAAATTGAAAAATTTAGATTTTTCAAATCATGAGAAAGCATTAAAATTCAGAGATTCTGTTGCTAAAGTTTTTGGAATTCCATTAAAGTTTTTAAAAGATGATGACAACAAAAATTTGAATGATAGTGTTTTTAAAAAAATGATGCGAATTAATATTTTGCGTTTAAGAGAGACTTATCACGGAATTCGAATTCATAGATTTACCGCAATGAAAGTTGAAGATAAATAAATTAAAATCTGCGTCAATCCGTTAAATCTGTGTCATCCGCGTTCAAAAAAATTTCGATACTAAATAAATATTTTCATACATTTACAAAGCATACAAGCCAAAATCTAATATCAAAAATCTAATATCTAATATCCTATGCGTTGGACATTAAAATCAAAGCCAGAAAAAGAACAAGTTCAAAAACTACAAAACGAACTTCAAGTCGATGAAACCATTGCAACTTTATTAATTCAGCGCGGAGTTGAAACCTACGAACAAGCGCGAACATTTTTCAGACCTAGTTTATCCGATTTACACAATCCGTATCTAATGAAAGATATGGACAAAGCCGTTTCTCGTATTGAAAAAGCCATTGAAAACGGAGAAAATATTCTAGTTTTTGGCGATTATGATGTTGATGGAACAACTGCTGTTTCCTTAGTTTCTTCGTACTTAAAAAGTTTTTACCTAAATGTTGCTACTTACATTCCAGACAGATACGACGAAGGGTACGGAATTTCTTATAAAGGAATTGACTACGCCGACGACAACGGAATTTCGTTAATAATCGCGCTAGATTGCGGAATAAAATCCATCGATCATGTAGCTTACGCAAATGCCAAAAACATTGACTTTATCATTTGTGATCACCACCGTCCCGGCGAACAATTGCCCAATGCTGTTGCGGTTTTAGATCCAAAACGTTCCGATTGCTTTTATCCTTACGATGAACTTTGCGGTTGTGGCGTTGGTTTTAAACTAATTCAAGCTTTAGCCGAAAATCGAAACCAAACGATAGACGATTTGATTGTGTATTTAGATTTGGTTGCCACAGCAATTGCCGCAGATATTGTTCCAATGACAGGTGAAAATCGAGTTTTAGCCAAATTCGGATTGGAAGTTATAAATTCTAATCCGCGACCTGGAATTAAAGCTTTGATTCAAAATGTAAAGAAAAAGGTACTGACAATAACTGATGTTGTTTTTATAATCGCACCAAGAATTAATGCTGCTGGACGAATAAAACACGGTAACGAAGCGGTTGCTTTACTAACCGAATTCAATTTGGAACAAGCCGAAATTTTTGCTTCAGAAATTGAACAATACAATGCCGATAGAAAAGATTTAGACAAGCAAATCACGATTGAAGCGCTTTCGCAAATTGAACAAAATAATGAAAAAGAAAAATTCACAACCGTTGTTTATCATGAAAGTTGGCACAAAGGCGTGATTGGAATTGTAGCGTCACGATTGACCGAAACTTATTATCGACCAACGATTGTTTTCACAAAAAGTGGCGATAAACTAGCCGCATCGGCGCGTTCTGTAAAAGATTTTGATGTTTATAATGCCTTAGAAGCTTGTGCTGAACATTTAGAGCAATTTGGTGGACACATGTATGCTGCCGGAATGACTTTGAAAGAAGAAAACTATCAAATTTTTAAAAATGCCTTTGAAGCAGAAGTTCAAAAAACCATTCCTCCCGATTTATTAATTCCAGAAATTTCTGTGGATGCCGAAATTGATTTTG
>NZ_DQDX01000029.1:832-3546 GCF_003525665.1 Flavobacterium sp. | reverse complement strand
TGGATGCCGAAATTGATTTTGCCGATATCAATCCGAAATTAATTCGAATATTGAGCCAGTTTGAACCTTTTGGTCCGCAAAATATGACACCAACTTTCATGTCTAAAAACATAAAAGATACTGGTTATGCCAAACCTTTAGGCAAAGACGACGAACATCTAAAATTATTTATAAAACAGAATAACTCAGAAGGTTTTGGAGCGATTGGTTTTGGATTAGGTAAAAAATTAGAATCGGTTAGCAATCAAAAACCATTCGACGCCGTTTATTGCATTGACGAAAATGAATTTAACGGAAATGTAACCGTGCAACTTCGAATAAAAGATTTGAAAAGTTAATTCTAGAATTGATGCGATAATTTTTATTTACTTTTGCAGTCGCTAATAAAAGGACTTCTAAATAAGTTTTATGAAAAAAAATGATCCGTATGCAGCATTACGATTTAAGGAATTTAATTTCTTTTTATTGATGCGATTTGCAATGGTTTTTGCTTGGTCAATGCAGTTTGTAATTATCGAATGGGAAGTTTATAGCTTGACAAAAGATCCTCTTTCATTAGGAATCATTGGTTTGATGGAAATTATTCCAGCCGTTGCAATGGCGTTATTTGCAGGTCATATTGTAGATCAAAGCGAGAAAAAAAGTCTTTTAATAAAATGCATTTTAGGATTTTCGGTCGTTAGCTTAGGCTTGTTTTTAATAACCGTTCCGTCCATAACCGCCAATCTTTCATTAAACACAACCTTATATATAATTTACGCTTTGGTTTTCCTTGGCGGATTAGTTCGTTCATTTATTGGACCAACCGTTTTCTCACTTTTATCATTAATTGTTCCCAAAAAAGTCTATCCAAACGCTTCTACTTGGAGTAGTTCTGTGTGGCAAATGGGCGCGATGTTTGGTCCAGCTTTAGCCGGATTTTCAATCAGTTTTATGGGTGTTCATTGGTCTATGTGTTTGGTTTTTGGATTCTCGTTGATGGCGTTACTTCTTCTAACACAAATTGCAGCAAAACCTATTTTGAACCCAAAAATTGGCGAACCTATATTCCAAAGTTTGAAAGAAGGAGTGAAATTTGTTTTTAAAAACAAAACCATTTTGGGCGCACTATCTTTAGACATGTTTGCCGTTTTGTTTGGTGGCGCGATGGCTTTGCTTCCAATATTTGCGCAAGATATTCTCAAAGTTGGTTCCGAAGGTTTCGGTATTTTACGTGCCGCGCCAGCTGTTGGAGCAATCATAACCATGGTTTTATCGGCTTATATTTCGTTGAATAAAAAAGCTGGTGTAAAATTATTAACCGCGATATTTCTCTTCGGAATTTGTATGATTGTTTTCGGATTATCAGAATATTTTTGGCTATCTGTCATGGCATTATTCCTTAGCGGAATTGTAGATGGCGTTTCGGTTGTAATACGAAATACTATTTTACAATTGCACACACCCGATCACATGCGAGGTCGCGTTTCGTCTGTAAATTCAATATTTGTGGGTTCGTCCAATGAACTTGGCGCTTTTGAAAGTGGCGTAACAGCCAAACTGATGGGCGTTGTAAACGCAGTAGTTTTCGGCGGAATTATGACTTTGGTAACGGTTACAACAACCGCAATTGCATTACCCAATTTTAGAAAATTAGATTTAGAAAAAGATGTTGAAGCTTTGGAAAATGGTGATTAATGTGAGTAAGTTTTTAACTCAAATTTTTCTCCATCAAAAACGCCATAAGTAAAATAACTAATCCAATCGCCTAGATTTACATAGTTTGCATTTTCTCCAACTTCAAGAATCATTGGTAAATGTCTGTGTCCAAAAATTAAGTAATGGTAGTGTTTGGTTTCTAGTTTTCGTTTAGAATATTGAACCAGCCATTCGTTGTCTTCACCTAAATATTTTACATCTTCGGCACCCGAAATTAATTTGTTTTTAACCGAAAGATATTGTGCTAATTTCACACCAATATCAGGATGCAACCAACGGAAAATCCATTTTGATAATGGGTTGGTGAACACTTTTTTCATGCGTTTGTAACCTTTATCACCTGGACCTTTTCCGTCGCCGTGACCAATTAAAAAGGTTTTATTGTTGAATGTGAATTCTTTGTTGTCGTGATAAACTGGTATATTCAATTCTTTTTCGAAATAATCGTTCATCCATAAATCGTGGTTTCCTACGAAGAAATAAATTGGAATTCCACTGTCTCTAATTTCGGCTAATTTTCCTAAAACTCTAACAAATCCTTTTGGAACAACCGTTTGATATTCGAACCAAAAATCGAATAAATCACCCAAAAGAAAAATGGCTTCGGCATCTTTTTTCACTTCATCTAGCCACGCAACAAACTTTTGCTCACGCGGAAAACTTGCTTCTGGAGTTGGAGCACCAAAATGTTGGTCGGATGCGAAATAGATTTTTTTGTTTGACATTTTGTAAAAATAGTAATTTTTTATAAAGATAAAAGAATATAGAAAATAGAATATAGAGTAAAGAAAATAGATTTAAAGATTGTCTATACTTTTATATTTTGTCATTATGAGTAAATAAAAATCGCATTTCGCTAGTGACTTGTGTGATTTCTCGTTCCTCGAAATGACAAAAATGGATGGAATTCTTAAATTATACTTCTCAAAAAAATGATTGCCCAAAAGTTTATAAATAATCAATCACCATCAATAGATAGCCCGGATTGTCGTGAAAATCCTTTTTTCAATTGCCTT
>NZ_DQDX01000029.1:0-648 GCF_003525665.1 Flavobacterium sp. | reverse complement strand
GCAATTGAAAAAAGATTGTAACAAAAGCCGGAAAGACATTTACTGAAATATCCCGAGCCATTCGCTACTAAAAATTTTAATTATCAGAAGCGTACCATTCGGCGAATGAGCTTTCTGTTTCTTGCAACTTTAGGGAATGTAATTCAATATCGTTGGGTAATCTGTCTTGGATTTTCTTGGCAAAATCAATCACCATGTTTTCACTAGTTGGTTGATAATCGACCAAAATAACGTGATGCCCACGATTTTTTAATTCTTGTGCCAACTCAACATGAGGCGTGTTTTTATTAAAAACCGTGGCGTGATCGAATATATCTACTATTTCTTCGCGAACAATTTTCTTTAGATCCGTAAAATCGATTACCATTCCGAATTTCACATTGGAATTGTCTGTAATTGGCGTTCCGATAACGGTTACCGAAAGTTTATAACTGTGTCCGTGAACATTTTTACATTTTCCGTCGTAGCCATAAAGTGCATGACCTGTCTCAAAAGAAAACTGCTTTGTAATTCTGATATTACTCATGATATAATTTTAAGCAAAATTAATAAAAATTAGTGAGTTAAAATTCATTAAACTCTCTTTGAATAGTTAATTAAAAAAAACTATATTTGACACTTAAATTTGGGGGATTAGCTCATTTGGCT
>NZ_DQDX01000018.1:18054-31969 GCF_003525665.1 Flavobacterium sp. | reverse complement strand
TCGCTATTTCAGGACAAGACATGTAAATAAAAAGAAAAATCCATTCATTAATTTTGAATGGATTTTCTTTTTTATAACTCTTTTTTGAAGGTTTTTCGTCTTCTAAAAATTACTGGATCAAAATGTTTCCATAATTGTTGAATCGCAATGTTATCGGCTAGTTCTGGCGTTCGTATGCAATTTTCAATTCCTAATTCGGTGAAACTTTCGTAGTATTCATTAAAAATGATTGCAGTAACTCCTTTATTTTGATATTCTGGTAACACTCCAATTAAGTAAAACAATACTTCTTTACTTTGTTTTTTTGCTTTTAATAAATGATAAAATCCAAACGGAAAAAGTTTTCCATTTGCTTTTTGTAATGCTTTCGAAAAACTTGGCATAACGATGCTAAAAGCTACCATTTTATTGTCTTTATCCATTACAAATTTGATGTATTCTGGATTGATAAAACCAATATATTTCTTTTTAAAATACTCTTTTTGAATATCGGTAATGGCAACAAACGATGATAAACTGGCATACGATTTATTAAACAAATCAAACATTTCATCAACATAAGGAAGAATGTCTTTGGTTTTTGTAAAATTTAGTGGTTTTAATTCGTAGCGTTTTTTGATTAATTCTTGTGCCTTAAAGAAAAATATAGGTTTTACATTTTCAAAAGGAAATTTGCTCTCAATATATTCTTTTTCAGTTACATAGCCTAGTTCTTCAAGGTGTTCTTTATAATAAGGATAATTGTACCATGTAATCATAGAACCCAATTCGTCAAAACCTTCGGTAAGCACACCAACTTTATCAAGATTTGAAAATCCCATCGGACCTTCTACATATTCTAAGTTGTTTTTTCGGCCCAATTCATAGACTTTTTCTAGCAACGCTTCGGTTACTTTTACATCATCAATTGCATCCCACCAACCAAATCGAACTTTCTTTTTTTGTTGATTATTTACTTCATCCCAATTGATGATTGCAGCAATTCGTCCAACAATGTTACTGTCTTTGTAAGCCAAATAAAAATAAGCTTCTGCATTTGTAAACGCAGGATTTTTTGTTTTATCAAAAGTTTCCAACTCATCTTGAATCAATGGCGGAACCCAATACGGATGATTTTTATATAATGCAAAAGGAAATTTTATATAGTCTTTAAGTAACGCTTTGTTAGTAACTTCTTTAATTGTAATCATTATGGTTTTGTTAATTCTACTTCGTCTAAACGTTTTTTAGTTTTTTCTTTTTCCTTGTCTTTTTTGCTCTTCTTTTTAGAACTTTTATCTTTTGGAGCTTTAAGAACGACATCTTCATATCTTTCGGTATTACGCCATGAAATACCTATTCCACAATAAAATATAGAAGGTGTATCTTTCAAATTTTTACTTATTGATGCATCAAGTTGTAAATTATCTGAAAGTAAATAAGCAGCTCCAGTTCTAAAAATCAAATCGGCATAATAATCACTTTGAATTCCTTTATTTTCAATAAATCCCGACCATTGTTCGTTGAATCCTTTGGTTAAAGTAATCACGTATTCCATTGTTTGATAGTTAGTTGATATTCTATCTGCAAAAATATTGGTAACAAATACATATCCGCCGGCAAATTGATTTTGTGTTACCAACATTACTTTTGGGCTAATTACATCTAATTTATCGGTACTTGGTAAAAAAGGATTATCACTAAAATTTAAATTGGCTCCAGCATAAACCGCAACTGCAGGAATTAATGAATTCCATTTAAATCTATGATTGGCTTTCCAACTGTAAATGTCTACCTTGTCTTTTCTGTTTTTATAAGGATCATAAACCAAATATTTTGCACCAAGCGTCGCCGATTTTACGCCAGTTCTTCCTATAGAACCTAAATCGGTTTTGTAAGTATCATTTTGATAATTTATTTCTAATAAAGCTTCTAACTCTTCTTTGAAAAAACCATATCTAGTAACAAAATCTACTCCAAAACCATTTGCTGTATAATCTAAAATAGAATGTTTGTCGTTCAAATAATTAATTCCAGATTCTACTTGAAGTACTTTTTTTCCTACTGCAAAAGCCGAAAATGATTCTCCAGGTCGATTGGAATTTATTACATCGGTATGTTGTGCATAGTTGTTTTTAATACAAAACAAAGCGATTAGGATTGTAACAAATTTTAATTTCATCTTTAATTTGGTTTTAAGATTTCAAAAATAAGAAATTTAAAGGTACAATATTTATTATTTATTTAAGAGCAACTCCTAATTTTGAACGGACTAATTTAGTATTTTTGACAAAAATTTTAATACAATGCAAGAAGCAAGCTTTCAAGGTCTAGTAAAAATGTTATTGTGGGGATTCGTAATTTATTACGTAAT
Organism: Flavobacterium sp.; assembly: GCF_003525665.1. Taxonomy (GTDB): domain Bacteria; phylum Bacteroidota; class Bacteroidia; order Flavobacteriales; family Flavobacteriaceae; genus Flavobacterium. Next base: position 29,616 of record NZ_DQDX01000018.1, on the reverse strand, counting down.
CAAGTTTTTAGCTCGATTATTTTTACCTGTTTTAGCAAAAAAAATGGTTGATAAAGCACAACAGCAATTTCAACAACAGTATCAAAATCAGCAAAATAATCAGCAGAATAATCAGCAACAAACCTATACCAATCCTAATCCAAATTTAAAATCAGATAAACCTCGCGAGAAGAACAAAGTAGGCGAATACATCGATTATGAAGAGATTGATTAAAAGTTTAGAATTAGTCAACAATACAAGTTACATTTATACAATATACAACAATACAATCATCAAATAATGAAGCAAATTCAAAAGTTATATCCTCATTTTTTAGCCCTAATTGGTTTTGTAGTAATTTCACTAATCTATTTTTATCCAGTACTTTCAGGAAAAAAAATATACCAATCAGATATCGTCCAATACACCGGAATGGCGAAAGAACAAAATGACTTTAGAGCTGTTGAAAATGCCGAACCTTTCTGGACGAATTCAGCTTTTGGAGGAATGCCAACCTATCAATTAGGTGCTAATTATCCGCATGATTACATTGGTGATTTAGACGATGCTTTGCGTTTTTTACCTCGTCCAGCAGATTATTTATTTCTATATTTCTTAGGATTTTATGCACTTTTATTAGTCTTAAAAATTGATCCATTAAAAGCCTTTTTTGGAGCTTTAGCCTTTGGTTTATCAACTTATTTGATTGTAATTCTTGGCGTTGGACATAATGCAAAAGCACATGCCATTGCTTACATGCCATTGGTTATTGCTGGAGTTATCTTGGTTTTCAAAAAGCGATATATTGTTGGCGGATTACTAACCATGATTGCCACAGCTTTAGAAATCAATGCGAATCACTTTCAAATGACGTATTATCTGTTATTTTTATTGTTGATAATCGGAATTTACTATTGTTACAAATTATTTAAAGACAAAGAATTAAAAGAATTGCCAAAAATTATTGGCGTTTTTGCTGTTGCAGTAATTCTGGCTGTTGGAGTAAATGCTACCAATTTATTAGCCACAAAAGAATACGCTGATTTTAGTATTAGAGGAAAAACCGAGCTTACTTTCAATCCAGATGGAACTAAAAATAATGCTACGGCATCCATGTCTAGAGAATACATTACCGAATACAGTTATGGTATTGCAGAAAGTTTTAATCTTATCGCTCCAAGACTTTTTGGTGGGGGAAATAGTGAAAAATTAAACGAAGATTCTAGCGTTTACAATTTCATGTTGCAATATGGTGCATCGCCAGAAGAAGCAAAACAATTTACGGAAAGTTACGGAATGACGTATTGGGGTGACCAACCAATCGTTGCAGCGCCAGCGTATATCGGTGCGATAGTTTTCTTTTTGTGTGTTTTAGGATTATATCATGACAAACGAAAAATAAAATATGCTTTCCTTGCTGGAGCCATTTTTTCATTGATTTTATCTTGGGGAAAAAACTTCGCGTTGGTAACCGATTTCTTTATTGATTACGTTCCAATGTATGATAAATTTAGAGCGGTTTCGTCTATTCAAGTAGTATTAGAGTTGTGTATTCCTGTGATTGCGATTTTAGGATTTCATTCGTTTTTTACGACAGATAAAGAGAAACAATGGTCAAGTTTATGGAAAGCAGGAGCAACAACTTTAGGATTACTAATTGTATTGTTTTTCTTTAGAGGTTCTTTCGATTTTGCTGGTTCAATGGACGGACAATTGCTGCAAATGTTCAGTCAAGGTGAAGATAAATCGTTCGGAGTGAATTTCTTGGATGCTTTAAAAGAAGATAGAAAAGCATTGTATGCCGCTGATTTATTGCGTTCTGGTTTCTTTATAGCAATTGCATTTTTGGTTTTATGGTTGTATACGAAAAACAAGTTAGCACAGTATACAGCTGTAGTTTTGGTAGGAATTTTAATGGTTTCCGATTTGTTTTTTGTGGATAAAAATTACGTTAGTAAAAAAGATTTCGTAAGCGCAAGAGAAGTAAACGAACCATTTCAGCCAACTCCAGCCGATTTAAAAATTCTTAATGATAAATCAAATTATAGAGTTTACGAATTGCAAGGAAGATTACAAGGAAGAAATTCCTATTTTCATAAGTCAGTTGGTGGATATAGCGCTGTTAGACCAAGAAGATTCGAGCAAATATTTGAATATCAAATTGATAAAAAACTTACCGATTTAGGTAAAATGATTGATCCACAAACGATGGCGCTAACAAAAAGTGTTTCATTATTGGATGCCTTGAATGTGAAATATTTAATTGTTCCAACAGAAAACGGTGATATTTCAATTACCAATCCGTTTATTAATGGAAATGCTTGGTTTGTTTCAGATTTAAAAGTAGTAAATTCTGCCGATGAGGAAATGAAAGCACTGGATAATTTGGATACCAAAAAACAAGCAGTCGCACAATTTGAAGCAGATTCTAAAGTTGGGATGCCAAGAAAATTTGTAACCGATTCAACTGCTACCATTAAGCTAACAGAATATTTGCCAAATCATTTGACTTATGTTTCTAATAATAAAAATGAAGGCTTAGCCGTTTTTTCTGAAATGTATTATAAAAACGGATGGAATGCCTACATCGACGGAAAAGCAACAAGTCATTTTAGAGCAGATTATGTTTTGAGAGCGATGACAATTCCAGCAGGAAATCACAAAATTGAATTCAAGTTTGAGCCGCAAGTGGTAAAAACAGGAAGTACCATTGCCTTAATTAGTACTATTGGAATGTTATTGTTATTGGTTGCCGGAATTTATTTTGAGAGAAAGAAACAGTTGAAGTAGTTACAGTTTATTTTTGTAAATTTGACATACTATATTATAAAAGTTATGGAGGCAACAAAACTAAATCACGCGCATCCATCTGTTATGGAGAAGCGCCACATAAAAGAGATTAGAGAACTAACGCCACAGCAACGTTTTGATAAAATGATGGCTATAATTGAACTTTCGTATCTTTTAAAGACTGCAAAGACAATATCAAAGTAACTTAAAATGGAAAGTCAAATAATTGAAGTTTGGAAATATTTTTCTTTGAATAACGTCAAATATTTGACGATTGGAGGTTTTGCTGTAAGTATTTATGGATATGGTCGAAATACTGGTGATATAGATATTTATATAGAAGATTCAATTGAGAACAGAGAAAATTTAAGAATAGCATTGAAACAATTAGGAATTGGAGATTTTGAAAATATTAAAACAATGCAATTTATACCTGGTTGGACAGATATTACCTTAAATTTTAATTTGCGATTGGATATTATGACTTCGGTTAAAGGTTTAGAAGATACTTCGTTTGAGCAACTTTTAGAAAGAGCATACATCAAAGAAATTAGTGGTGTTCCAATTTATTTTTTAGATTATGAAAATTTAATAAAGGCCAAAAAAGCTGCAAATCGTGAAAAAGATCTTTTAGACATTGCAGAACTAGAGAAAATAAACAAAATTTCAGACGAAGATTAACGCTACAAAATTTGAATCCAAAAAAACTATTAATCATCACTTACTATTGGCCTCCAGCTGGCGGACCAGGAGTGCAACGTTGGTTAAAGTTTGTAAAATATTTACCCGATTTTGATGTTCAGCCGATTGTTTATGTGCCAGAAAATCCTACTTATCCAATTATTGACAATCAGTTGGTTGAGGAAGTTTCGGATAAAGCAATTATCTTAAAAAATAAAATTTTCGAACCCTATCAATTAGCCGGATTTTTTTCGAAAAATAAGACTAAAAAAATCAGTTCTGGAATTATTCCTAACAAGAAAAAGCAATCCATTTTAGAGCGATTTTTACTTTGGATTCGCGGTAATGTTTTCATTCCTGATGCTCGTTTTTTGTGGATAAAACCATCGGTTAAGTATTTGAAAAAATACATTCAAGAGAATGATATTGATACCATTGTAACTTCTGGTCCGCCACACAGTTTGCATTTAATTGGACTAAAATTAAAAGAAGATTTAAACGTAAAATGGTTTGCCGATTTTCGTGATCCATGGACTACGATTGGCTATCATAAAGAGTTAAAATTATCATCATACGCAAGTAAAATTCACAAAGAATTAGAAAGTAAAGTATTGAATGCTGCCGATACAATTATTGTTACCAGTAAAACTACCAAAACCGAATTTAAAGCATTGACATCCAAACCAATTGAAGTAATTACCAATGGTTATGATGTTGAAAAGGTTGAAAAAAAACCTTTAGATTCTAAATTTAGTTTGGCGCATATTGGTTCGTTTTTATCAGAAAGAAATCCTGAAATTTTATGGCAAAGTTTATCAGAACTAGTAACTGAAATTCCGAGTTTTAAAAATGATTTGGAACTGAAATTAATTGGAGCAGTAAGTCAAGAAGTATTGAAAACAATTTCGAAGTATGATTTGGATTCGTATCTAAATAATTTAGGATATGTTTCTCATAAAGAAGCGGTTTCACATCAAAGAACTTCACAGATTTTATTATTAATCGAAATCAATTCTGAAAACACCAAAAGCATTTTACCAGGAAAATTATTCGAATACATGGTTTCGGAGCGGCCAATTATTGCTATCGGACCAAAAGATTCTGATTTTGCCGAAATTATAAAGTCAACAAATACTGGAGTTTTCTTTACTTACGATGAAAAAGAAGCTTTAAAAACGCTAATTGCGTCACATTATCAGTTGTTTCTACAACAGAATTTAAAAGTGTTTCCTGTTGGATTGCAACACTATTCTAGAAAAAATTTGACAAAACAATTGTCCGAGCTCGTAACTCGAAACTCGAAACTTTAATATGGGAATAGTAATCAATCAATCGATTAAAAATCTTGTCATTACCTATGTGGGTTTTGCGATTGGTGCGGCAAATACTTTATTTATGTATCCGCATTTTTTGGGTGAAAAGTACTATGGATTAACGAATTACATTTTATCATCGGCTAACGTAATTTTCCCTTTGTTGGCATTTGGAGTTCACAATACACTGATTAAGTTTTTCTCGGAATACAAAAGCGATAAAGAAAAAAGTGAGTTTTTAAGTTTTGTTTTATTTCTTCCACTTTTGGCGATTATTCCAATTTCTATTATTATCGTAATAGGTTATAATCCAATAGCTTCTTTTTTATCAAAGGAAAACTCGATAGTTTATGATTATGTATGGCAAATTCCTATTATCGGACTTTGCATGGGCTACTTTGAGATTTTTTACGCTTGGGTAAAAGTGCACTTGAAATCAGTTTTTGGTAATTTTATTAAAGAAATCGGGTTGCGAGTTCTTATCTCAATTTTTCTTTTTTTGGTATATTTCAAATTCATAACTGTTTCACAATTTATCACTGCAACAATGTATGTTTATTTGTTAAGTACTTTAATTATTTTATTCTATGCCAATAAAGTGCAGAGAATTTCTTTCAATTTTAAACTGCCAAAAAACTACAAGCAAGTTCTAATTTATTCTAGTTTTATCATTTTATCGGGAAGTGTTGCCAACATGCTTTTAGATCTTGATAAAACAATGCTTAATCAATATTTGAAAATTGAAAATATCGCTTATTATTCGGTTGCTATTTACATTGCTATGGTAATTTCCGTGCCAAGTAGAGCAATGCATCAAATTACTTATCCCATTACGGCGAAACTAATGATTGAAGGAAAACACGACGAATTAAACGAGTTATACAAAAAGACTTCAATTACTTTGCAGATAATCGGCGGATTGGTTCTAGTTGGAATTTTAGTCAATATCAATCAATTGTACTTATTGTTGCCAATAAAATATAGCGGTGGAATTTTTGTTGTTTTTATTATCGGTTTATCCAAATATTTTGATTTGATTTTGGGCAATAATAATGCTATCATTTTTAATTCGAAATATTATAAAGCGGTGCTTTTTCTTGGGTTATTACTCGCTTTTTTTGCCATAACTTTAAATATGATTTTTATTCCAATTTATGGTATCGATGGTGCGGCAATTGCGACATTGGTTTCCATAACTTTATATAGTATTGCTAAATTACTTTTTGTAGTTATAAAGATGAAATTGTTTCCTTTTACAAGTAAAACTTTAATTTCATTTGCAGTATTGATTTCTCTTTTTTGTACATTTTATTTTTGGGAGTTTTCGTTTCACCCAGTAATCAATATCATTCTTAAATCTATTTTAGTTACAATCATCTATGTTTTTGTAAATTATAAATTAAAACTTTCTTCCGACTTTAATAACGTTGTGAATACTATTCTTAAAAAGGTAAGATTGTAAGAGAGGTTTATAAGTTTAAGAGTTTATAAGTTTAAAAGTCTAAAGATTCATTAAAAAAAAACAGCACCAATAACATAATGTTTTTGATGCTGAATATCTTAAATAAATAATTTATTTATTCCTTAATAAATTTTTGACTGTATACTTTTCCGTTATCGTCTTTCATTAGCAATATATAATTTCCTGTCATTAATGAAGAAACGTTAATTGCCTCGTTAGTGAAATTAGATTCTAAAACCATTCTACCAGTTAAATCATATATTTGAGCAGATTTCATAGAAATACCATCATTAACAGTAATGTTCAAAATATTTTTTGCTGGATTTGGATATACAGTAAATCCATTGGAAGCAAATTCACCTACAGCTAATGAAGAACCTTCAACAACATTTACAACTGAATTAATTGTTGGATTATTGATAGTATCCACAATTCCTGATGGCCATTTGATAATAATTTGAGTAATCGCTGTTGCAGTTCCAATTCCGAAATGCGCATTCAATGAACTCATGTATTTAAAACCTTCACCGCTGCGAATATCTCTAATTTGTTTTCCCCAAACACCATAAATTTCAATTCTTGCTCCAATTCCGTTTTTATTACTTTGTATTCCGTTTAAAGTTACCTTAACCCAGTTATTCGCGTTTGGAACGGCATATCTAATTGTTGTTCCATTTTGAATATCAAGAAATCCATCATTATTTAAATCACCAACAGCACCAACAGCAATCCCAGGATAACTTACTGGTGCAAATACATTATTCCCTTGATTAAACATTATTTTTCCTCCAGCACCAAGTACATCTACACGACCATCATTGTCAAAATCATAGGCAATATTGTCAATATTTGTTGAGGTATTGGTATCCCAACCAGAACCTGCAGTTATGTTAGTATAAGCTTCTTCAACGCTGTTTGAGGTATTCAATTCGTTTCTAAAAAATCTATGCGTTCCCGCACTAGCAGTAATAATGATATCCATATCACCATCATTGTCGAAATCAGCAATTGCAGACGACCAAGTTTGAATAGGTGTTACATTTATTTGCGCTATTGCAGAAATATTTGTGTAAACGCCATTTCCATCATTTCTAATTAATTCACATGGCGGACCAGAACATTTAGAAATAAAAACATCAGAATCGCCATCATTATCAAAATCGGTAAATAGAGTGGCATAATTTCCTCCAGATGCGCCTAAATTCATCGCTCCAGGTGTTACGCCAGTTTGATAATAAGTTAAGTTTGCAGCGTTATCATTCAAGTAATAAACGTTTGGTGCAATATCATGGCATGAGAAAATATCTAAATTTCCATCATCATTTAAGTCGGCAAAATTGGTTCTTTGGCAAAAGATATATTGTCCCGGAGTTATTCCGCTATAAGCAGTTCCAGTGTTGTTAGATCTTAAAATCGATAATCCGTTTCCGCTTCCTAAAACAATATCATTAAATCCATCTTTATTGTAATCTCCAGCTGCCAAACTCCAAGTTGGTAAATATGTTACTCCTGTCAATGGCATATTAGCAATTGTAAATGCTCCTGGCGTAGCAGTTTGATAATGTATTTTTAGGTTGTTATTACTCACACCAACAATGTCATCTTTATTGTCTCCGTTCATATCAACAACACAAATATTATAGGTGCTATTTATTGTAGAAACAGTTGAAGTTGTATAGTTTATTGGAGTTGATGGAGTTGGTGTTTGAGAATTTTCTATTATTTGAAAAGTAAAACCATTAGCAGTCCATCTGTTATCCCATCCAATATAATACGTTGTTCCCGCTGTAACCGTAAATGTTGCTATAGATGAATAATTTGTTCCAGAATCATCATCACCTGCATAGCAAGTCAAGGCACCACAAGTTCCTGTGTAAACATGAAATCTTGTGTCAACTCTTGGTGTATTTGCTGCAATATCTGATGTAATTGTTACTGTAGTAGATAGTGTTGGAGTATAAGTATACCATCTTCCAAAAGTAGCGCCACCACCATTTTCTGTAGAACAAAGTGGTGCGGGAATTTGTGTTCCGTTTATAGAACTTACAACTGTGTTTCCTGCTAAAACTGAAACTGCAGTTGCGCAAGTACTCTGTGACCAAGAAATAAAACCGATCATGCAAAGTAGTAAAAGTAGTAGTTTTTTCATTGGTTATAGTTTTGTTGTTTTTTTATTTTATGGACACGGTTGCAAAGTATTTATCCATTGTCCTATTAATTGTAAACCTTCAGTATGAATTATTGTTCTTCCATGAAGAGGCATTCTTATAGCTTCATTTTCTGTATTTAATCTATGGTACATCATGGATCTATTAATATTTGCAGGACTAACAATTTTACTTAATGAAGGACTAAAATCTTGCATGTCTTGGGTGCTTACACATACGCCCATGTTTGTTAAATTATTGGCAGTTTCACTAAAAGCATAGCGCATTGGTCTGTAATCGCAATGTCTTTCGTTCTGATGACAATGGGCACAGTTTATGTCAACATATGATCGTGCACGTAATTCAACAGACTTTGACGTGTCATTATAATCTACGGTAGTGTTTTCTACCGTTGGCAAACTAAAATTATCATTTAAATAACCTTGTTCAATCCATTTAGTCAATTGATTTTTGGTTACACCATTGTAATTGTAATATAAATTTAAATTTTGAGGTTTAATACCAATCGGAATGTGCTTTATAACTTCAGTACCATTTACCATTTCTTCACTTTTGTGGCAAATAATACATTGTACTTCATTTGGAATTCTATAATTTGTAGATTTTGGAACACCATTTTCTAACCAAGATATTTCTGTAAAACTGCCATTTAAGTCAAGATAAGCCTCAGTTTGTTCAGCATTCCAAACATATTCTGCAAATATCCATCCCGATGCTTTTTTTATCATTAATCGGGTTTCAATGATTCTTGTTCCTCCAACTGGAGTTATATTTTGAACATTTTCATAATAAAATGTTTTGATTAAAACCGAACCAATAGGTAAGTCTAAAACGTTTCCATCGCCATTATAATTTGCTTTCACACCAATTGGCATCCACACAAATCGCTTTTTATGAGCATAATCTGTAAATAATGACGATGCTGGTTCATAGGGAATTACATTTAATGCAGGCTTTTGATTTTTCATATCGCCTTCAAAAAACTTATAATCGGACAATTTTGGGTAAGGTACCTGAGTTAAATCTACAACTACAGGAGAAACAGGAATGTATTGTTCTTCATCATCGAGATCTGTACAAGATAAAATTAATAATGAAAACGATAAAACGAGTGAGAATAGGAGAATGTGATTTTTTTTCATAATTTTTTTGTTCGTCTCAAAAATAAGAAAAAAAATGTAATATCCTAATAATAATTAGATTGTGTTAATATATTCTGAGTAATTGTAAATTTTTATTGATAAAAATCCTAATTTACTTCGACTTTAACATTGTGTTCTTTTAATGCTAGTAACGCTTCAGCCGACATGTAATCGAAAGCTTCTTCATAGTTGTCAATGTCTTTTTTAGTTGCAATTTGTTTTAAACAATTATAAAATCGTCTAACGTCGTCCTGAGTTTTAATTATTAATCCAGGAACTTTCGTGTTTTTTCCACTTTCATCTTTTGCAACCATTGTAAAATAAGATGAATTACAATGCTTTATTTTTCCGGTTTGAATGTTCTCAGCTTCAACTCTAATGCCAACAATCATTGAACTATTTCCTACATAATTCACACTTGCTTTTAATGTAACCAACTCGCCAACTTCAATTGGAGCTAAAAAATTTACAGTATCAACTGAAGCAGTTACACAATAATTTCCAGAATATTTGCTGGCACAAGCAAACGCAATTTGATCTAATAACGAAAGTAAATATCCACCATGAATTTTTCCGCTAAAATTAGTGTATGACGGAAGCATCAATTGGGAAATTGTTACACGAGAGGAATTTACCGTTTTAAATTTACCTTCCATTTATTTTACCTTAAATGGTGAATCTTCTTTTACAACATCGGTAATGTAATAATTCGTTTCGCCCCACCAAGGAAAAGTTCTGTAACGTTCAACATAAGTTACTTTTACGTATTCGCCTTGCAAATCTTTCATTTGCTGAATTACTTCTGCTTCGTTATCCATCACTGAAAATTTAAATATTTGAGCACCAGAAATTCCTTGACTCAATTCGCCTTCCCAAGTTTTAAAAACATATCCTTTTTTACTAAATTTTATCAACTCACCTGAGCGATTTCCTTCGCTGTAAGTTGCAAAATATACAAAGGAGAAATAAGCAGTAAATACCAAAACTAAGGCAAGTACAAAGTACATAATAACTTTTCGTAACATAATTTTTGTTTTTTAATTTGAATTATTTTCAGATTCGGTCAATGAATTATCGAATGCATTGGCACGATTTACAATATTTTCGGGTAACGACTTTTTAGCTTTCGCACCCATTTTTTTCAATTTTTCAACACTTATAATAAGATTTCCTTTTCCGTCAACTAACTTGTTCATTGCGCCTTGATATTCTACTTTGGCTTCGTCCATTTTCTTTCCAATTTTTATTAAATCAGATACAAAACCTTCAAATTTATCATACAAAGCTCCAGCTTGACGAGCAATTTCTAATGCGTTTTCTTGTTGCTTTTGATTCGTCCACATGCTATCAATAGTTCGCAAAGTTGCCAATAGAGTAGAAGGTGTAACGATTACAATATTTTTTTCAAAGGCTTTGTTATACAAACTCGTGTCTTCGTTTAATGCTAAAGCAAATGCCGATTCGATTGGAATAAAAAGCAACACAAAATCAGGACTTTCCATTTGATATAAATCGTGGTAATTTTTGCTTCCTAATTGTTCGACGTGACGATTTATAGAAACGACGTGTTCTTTTAAAAATTGTGCTTTTAAATTATCATCTTCTTCGTTAATGTAGCGTTCATAAGCGGTTAAAGTCACTTTAGAATCTACAATCATTTTCTTTCCGTCGGGTAAATTAATGATTACGTCTGGGAAAACACGATTTCCGTCTTCGGTTACAAAACTTTGTTGCACAAAATATTCTCTATCTTTCTCTAATCCTGATTTTTCTAAAACACGTTCTAAAATTAATTCACCCCAATTTCCTTGCATTTTACTGTCGCCTTTTAATGCTTTGGTCAAATTTAAGGTCTCTTTACTCATCTGTTCGTTCATTTCGCGCAAGCCCAATATTTGCTGACGTAAAGCCGCATGGTAATCGATACTTTCTTTGTGTGTATCTTCTACTTTCTTTTCAAATAACTGAATTTTATCTTGCAAAGGCGAAAGAATATTTTTTAAATTTTCCTTATTTTGCTCGGTGT
>NZ_DQDX01000018.1:13075-17950 GCF_003525665.1 Flavobacterium sp. | reverse complement strand
AGCTCGGTGAATTTTGTGGTTTTTTCGTCTAATATTTTGTTGGCTAAATTTTCAAATTCTTTTGTAAATTTTTCTTGCAATTGTTCTACTTCTTGCTTTTGCTCTTTATTTCGTTCCCAAAGATTTTCAAAATCGGTTTCTTTTTTAGACAATTGAATGGCTAATGATTCTTTTTCTGAACGAATAGTTTCTTTTTCAAAATTCGTAGCAGCTAACTGTTTTTCAAAATCTATTTTATCTGATTGTATTTGTTTTTCAAATTGATTTCTTTCGTTCTGAAATTGTTCTTTTTGCTGATTAATTTGCGAAAATAAACCATTAATCTTTTCTTCTAGCGATGCTTTTTCCGATTTAGAATTGGCTGAAAATAATAATTTACCAAGGAAAATTCCAATGGCTAAGGCGATGATAAAAACTAATAAAAAAGGAAAAACAGCTGTCATAAAAATAAAAATATAAGAATGTAAATGTAGTAAAAAATGTAATAGTTGTTTAGCAGATTAAATAGTATTTTTGCCACAAATAGATTTCATGTCACAACACCAACACTTTTTAATTTTTAAACCTTACGGCTATTTATCGCAGTTTATTTACGAACTGAAACGTCCTAAAAAGCTACTCGGAGAATTGTACAATTTTCCCGAAAGTACTATGGCAATCGGTCGATTAGACGAAGATTCAGAAGGATTACTTTTGCTTACAACTGATGGAATGATGAGTGAAATTGTTCGCAGTAAAAAAGTAGAAAAAGAATATTACGTTCAAGTGGACGGAATTGTAACTCAAGAAGCAATTGAAGCATTGAAAAGTGGCGTTTTAATTGGCTTTAACGGAAAGAAGTATTTGACCAAAAAATGCGAAGCTCGAATTTTATCAGAAATTCCAAATTTTCCAGATCGTGCCAAGAAAATTCGTGATGAACGTCACGGACCAACTTCATGGTTATCAATCACAATTAACGAAGGCAAATTTCGACAAGTGCGAAAAATGACATCAGCAGTTGGATTTCCTACCTTACGATTGGTAAGAATTCGCGTTGGAAACATCTATTTGAATGATCTAAAACCTGGAGAAGTTCTTGAAGTTGGAGATTTTTCAAACATTACTAATTCTTAAATCAAAAATCAAAATTCCTAAATCGTTAATCCCATGTTAAACATAGTTTTAGTAGAACCAGAAATCCCAAACAATACAGGAAATATTGGTCGTTTGTGCGTTGGAACCGAAAGTCGTTTGCACTTAATTCATCCATTCGGATTTGTAATTAATGATAAAAACTTGAAACGTTCTGGACTAGATTATTGGGTGCATCTTGACGTTACCGAATATCAAAATGTAGCCGAATGGATGACTCAAATTCCAGATAAATCACGCGTTTTCTTGATGAGTTCACATGCTACCAAATCTATTTATGAAAATCAATTTCAAGACGGCGATTGGTTGGTTTTTGGTAAAGAAAGCGTAGGTTTAAGTCAAGAAGTTTTAGCGCTTTTCGACAATCATTTGACAATTCCAATGTCGAAATTAATTCGTAGTTTTAACATTGCCAATTCGGTAGCTTTTGTAGTTGGTGAAGCCAAAAGACAAATTGCAATTTCTAAAAAATAAATCCTTATATTTGAAAGACTAGAATTTCTAAATTTCAAAATATGATGGATAAAAACCAACTTCGAAGTACCATTTTTAAACACCTTGACGGATTGGCAACCGCGCCAGTTGCTGTAGCATTAAGCAAAAAAGGAATTCTAGATTTTATTTTTCAAAATCAAGAAGTTACTCTTGAACGATTGGTTTTACAATTTCGATGCAACGAAGGTTATCTCAATGTTGGTCTTCGTGTTTTATGCTCGCAAGGTTTTTTAGATTATCAGGTCAATAATGAAACTCAAGAAATAAAATTCTCGGTAAATAGTAAAACTCAAACGGCTTTTTCGTTGTTTTATTTGTACGATGATATAGTCGATTTATTGCATTATTCCACTCAATTTCATCCGCGATTGTTTGAAGAAGAACCGTTTAAACGTCTGAATTTAATTTTCGAAAAATTTAAAAATAACTACGGAATTACTTTTTCTGATGATACAGAAACTGCTTCAATTCAACAGCAAATTCTGAAACATGTTGAAGGTTATTTGGTTGGACCAACATTGGTGCGATTAGGAATGAACGGAATGTTTCACAAATATTTCATGGAAAGTTCGTTCCGAGCTGAAGAATATCATAAATCACCAGAATTATTTACCAAAATTCTAGATTTCTTTGCGTTTTTGGGATGGTTCAAAGAAAAAAATGGCAATTATCAATTTACAGAAGAAGGTCTGTTTTTTGCAAAACGTGCTTCTGCTTATGGAGTTACGGTTTCCTATTTGCCAACATTTGCTAAAATTGATGAATTAATGTTCGGAAATCCAGCCGTTTTAAGATTGCCTGATGATGGTGCTGACGAAATTCACGTAGATAGAGAAATGAACGTTTGGGGAAGTGGTGGCGCGCACGATACTTATTTTAAAGTAGTTGACGAAATTTTAATTGAATTATTCAATCTTCCAATCGAGCAACAACCCAAAGGAATTTTAGATATGGGTTGCGGAAATGGTGCTTTTTTACAACACATATTTGAAGTAATCGATAGACAAACATTACGCGGAAAAATGCTCGACGATTATCCATTATTTTTAGTCGGTGCCGATTATAATCAAGCTGCTTTAAAAGTTACACGTGCCAATTTAATCAAAGCTGATATTTGGGCAAAAGTGATTTTTGGTGATATCGGAAGACCTGATTTGTTGAGTAACGACTTGATGGAAAACTATAATATCGATTTGAAAGATTTGCTAAACGTAAGAACTTTTTTAGATCATAATCGAATTTGGGAAACTCCTAAGAATGAAAATCCAAATAGAATAAGTACTTCAACTGGAGCTTTTGCACATCGTGGCGTTCGAATTAGCAATAATTTGGTAGAACAAAATTTGTTGGAACATTTACAAAAATGGTCGCCTTATGTTTCAAAATTCGGATTGTTATTAATTGAATTGCATACTATTTCACCAACTTTAACAGCATCCAATATCGGTAAAACTGCGGCAACAGCTTACGATGCAACACACGGTTTTTCAGATCAATATATCGTTGAAATTGATGTTTTTAATAAAATTGCTGCCGAAGCCGGATTGTTTCCAGATGAAAAAATATTCAAACGTTTTCCCGATGCAGATTACGCGACAGTAAGTATAAATTTATTGAAAGGGAAAAATTAATTGGTAACAATAAACTTTCCTTTATCTGAATCAAAATAGATGTTTTCATTTTTGAAAAGTGTGTTGAAAACGCCTTTTGAAATTAAGTTGCAAGGTTCATCTTGTTCGAATGTTGATTCGGTCATAACTATCATTTCATCAGATAATTGAATCGCCAAATCAATGTCATGTGTTGAAAATAAAATACATTTATTAGTTTCTTTGGATAGTTTTTTCAGCAATTTAAAAACCGAAACTTTGTGCAATAAATCCAAATGTGTAGTTGGTTCGTCCAAAATTATTAATGGTGTATCTTGTGCCAAAGCTCTTGCAATTAGTACTTTTTGAAGTTGTCCATCGCTTATTTCATAATGTTTTTTGTCTGATAAATGTTCGATTTGAGTCAGTGCAATTGCGCTGTTTACTTTCTCTAAATCGTCGTTGGATAATTTTCCAATCCAATTGGTGTAAGGTTGTCTTCCTAAAGCGATTAATTCGAAAATCGTCAAATTACTTGAAGGCAATCTTTCGGTTAAAACCACACTTAAATTTTGTGCTAGTTCTATCGAATCATAAGTTTGAATGTCTTTATTATTCAAAAAAACAGTTCCAGAAAGTGGCTTTTGAATTCCGGTTAATGTTCTTAAAAGTGTCGATTTTCCAATTCCGTTGGCACCAACTAAACTGATTAATTTTCCTTCAGACAAATTGATGTTTAAGTTTTTCGCAATGGCATTTTCGGCATTTTTAGTTTTGTAACCAATGCTTAAATTTGAAGTTGTAAGAATGTTTTTTTTGTCTTCCATTGGTATCAAATTAAATCATTCTTTTTTTACTAAGCAACAACCAAATCACAACAGGTGCGCCAACAATTGATGTTATCGCATTAATTGGTAAAGTAAAATCCATTCCTGGCATTTGCGAAACCATATCACAAAATAACATGATTATTGCTCCAATTACTATCGTTCCAAAAAATAATATCTTGTGATTACTAGTCTGAAAAAGTAATTTTGCCAAATGCGGAACTGCCAATCCGATGAACGCGATTGGTCCGGCAAATGCAGTAATACTTCCGGCTAAAATACTGGTTGCGAATATGATAATCAGTCTTGATTTTTTAATGTTTAAACCTAAACTTCGAGCGTAATTTTCTCCTAAAAGCAAAGCATCCAATGATTTAATCGAAAACAAACTCAAAACTAATCCAATTAAAACGGCGTTTGATAAGAAAATAATATTGTTCCAAGATAAATTTCCGATGCTTCCTAAACTCCAAAAAGTGAATTTCTGTAATTGTTCTGCCGTACTAAAATAGGTTAAAACCGATACGATTGCACCAGCAAAACTGCTAAACATTAATCCAACAATTAACACCGACATGGTATCTCGCAATTTACTAGAAACCAATAAAACCAATAGTAAAACGGATAAACTTCCTAAGCAAGAAGCTATAATTATTCCGAAAGATGAAAGTAAGATTTCAGATAAAAAACTAGGTAAAATTCCGGCTCCCAAAATCACAAAAGCAACTCCTAAACTCGAACCTGAACTCAAACCCAAAACATAAGGTCCGGCAAGCGGATTTCTAAATAAGGTTTGCATCAATAATCCAGAAATTGATAATCCGATGCCC
>NZ_DQDX01000018.1:12698-12944 GCF_003525665.1 Flavobacterium sp. | reverse complement strand
ATGATGATGTATTCCCAAGTTTCTTTGCTTGCAGGCGAACCCAATAAACTTTTAAAAACTTCTTTTATCGGAATGGCAACTTGCCCAAACGAAATATTCAATAGTAATGATACCACTAATAAAAGCAGTAAAAATGTGAATAAAATTGTATTTCTTTTTTGGAACATTTATAGATTTATTTGTCAATCTGCAATAGGATCATTTGTCAATCTGCTATAGAATCATTTGTCAATCTGAACTTGTTTC
>NZ_DQDX01000018.1:0-12588 GCF_003525665.1 Flavobacterium sp. | reverse complement strand
TTTGTCAATCTGAACTTGTTTCAGATTCTAAAATAGAATAACAAGATGCTGAAATAAATTCAGCATGACAAAGATTGTGTTTTATTTCAACTTCTCAAAAAAGAAAGGCTCATAACCAACAAGCAATTCTGGATGTAAAATTTTAGTCAAATCTTTCAGCACTAAATCAGGTCGGTTTGGAGCCAATTCATAATACAAAACGCCACCAGTTTTTCCTTTTTTTCCTGCGAACGAATATACATTTTTATTTTGAAACGCCTTGAATTGTTTGTAATGCGGATTGGCATCAGTCATTTGTTTCAACGAAGAGAATTGCCCAGATGTAATCCAGAAATCGGCGTCTTTTGCTTTTTCCAAAACCGTTTCGAACGATAATGATAAACTTCCAGTTCCTGTGGTCTCTTTCCATAGATAATCACCTTTTGCTTGCGCTAAAAGTTGCGAACCCCAACTAGTTCCTTTTGGTAAATACCATTTGTCTTCAAACATATCTCCAGCTAAAATAGTAGGATTTGAAGTTGCCATTTTTGCAATTTCGATTGTTTGTAGATAGTCTTTTTCAATTTTATCAAAGATTTGGTTGGCTTCTTTTTGTTTGCCATACAAAGCACCAAAAAACTTAATCCATTCGGCTTTTCCAAGTGGAGTTTCTTCGTTCCAATCGCCGTTTAACATTACTTTCAAACCGCTTTTTTGTAAATTGTCTAACGTTGGATTGTTGTTGTCAAGTCCATATCCAATGATAACTTCGGGTTGTAAATCGATTAAAACTTCGGTGTTTAATGATTGATTTCCGCCAAGTTCTTTTATTTTTTTGGCATCAATTAAGGTACGAACTTTATCTGAAGATATGTAACTTAAATTAGGGAAACCAACTAAAGAATTTTCCTCATTTAGCATTTCCAATGAAGGAATGTGCGTAGTAGAAGTAACCACAATATTTTTTACAGGAATATTGATTTTCATCAATGAATTCAAGCTATCAGGAATAATTCCGTCTTTTTCTTTTAGAATATATTGATAGGTTTTAGACGCTTTTGGCCACGGATTTTTTACAGTGATAATAGTATAACCATCATAGTTTTCAATTGAAAAACCTTTGGCGTATTTCACTGTGTTTTCAGAGGAAATTTCATTGGTAATTTTGTTTTCTTGCTTGCATTGCACAAAAAGAAAAAATAGGATTAACGATAAACTGATTTGTAAATTACGAAGCATTCTTTTTTTTGGCAAAAGTAAAATAATGTTTTTACAAATTTGCCATTGTGTTACATTTGATACAAAATCAGACTTTAATTGGTTGTAAATTTGATAAAAGAAAAATCATGAGAGATAACTCCAATACTTTTATGTATGTCGTTGCAGGTATTATTCTGCTTCACTTTATTGTAGGATTCATTTGGCTAATAATTAAATTATCTAAAAAGAAAGATGATAAGTAAGTCTAATTTACATTTAAATTAATACTTTTGCACCCGAAATAAGGTTGTGGTTTAGAATCATTAAAATCACATTAAAAGGGAATTTGGATAAAAACCAAAGCTGTACCCGCAACTGTAAGCTACAAAGCTTGTTGTTAACTACAAAACCATTGTTTGAAATATTAGATTTTAGATTTCAAATATTAAATATTTAAAAGTTTAATATTAAAAATTTAAAATTTTATTTGGTACGATTTTTTTAAATCTACTATCAGATATCAAAAATTTAATATCAAAATGAGAAGGTAAACAACAAGACGCAAGCCAGGAGACCTGCCTTTTTTATAACAAATATCGAATCTTCGGGAAAAAAGATTCAGAAATTATGACTTTAAAAAAGCAGTTTTTATTTGCAGTTTTGTTGCTGTGCCAATCTATTTGTGCGCAACAGGATACTATTACCGTTTTGGATGATGTTATAATTTCAGATCTTCAGCTTAAAAAATTCTCCAATTCGCAATCAGTTGTAAAACTTCCAGATTCTATAATTTCTAATAATAAAACTTCGTTAACGACTTTATTAAACTACAATTCGGTTATTTATTTCAAGGAAAACGGACTCGGAATGGTTTCATCAGCTTCATTTAGAGGAACAACTGCCCAACAAACTGCGGTTATTTGGAACGGAATAAACATCAATTCACAACTTAACGGTCAAACCGATTTCAATACCATTTCTGCCAGAGATTTTAATTCAATTTCAATTCGTGCTGGTGGCGGAAGTTCTGTTTATGGAAGTAGCGCGATAGGAGGAAGCATTCACTTGAATAACGATTTAAGTTTCGGAAACAAATTTGAAAATACACTTCAAACCAATTATGGAAGTTTCAATACGCTTGGTGTAAATTATAAAATGCAAGTGGCATCGGATAAATTTAGTTCACAAATTAGCATTTCTAGAAATTCTTCTGATAACGATTATGAGTATTTAGATACCAATAAAAAGAACGAAAACGGACAATTTTACAACACCAGCATCAACCTAAATTTAGGCTATAAATTGGATTCTAAGAATGTTCTGAAATTATACAGTTATTTATTTGAAGGTGAACGCCACTTTTCGGGAACACTTGCTGCGCCTTCTAAAAGTAAGTACAATGATTTGAATACCAGAAATTTATTAGAATGGATTGGAAGTTATAACCAATTTACATCTAAAGTGAAAGTGGCTTTTTTATCAGAGAAATATAAGTATTTTGAAAATGCTGCGACCTCAATTTTTAGTGATGCCAAAGCTGAAACATTTACTGCAAAATATGATTTATTATTTAAAGTAAATTCAAAATTAGAGTTGAATTCGGTTTTAGATTTTACTCAAACCAAAGGTTTTGGAAGTGATATTGGCGAAAATAAAAGACAAATTGGTTCTGGAATTTTATTATTGAAACACAAACCTTTCTCCAAATTTTTATACGAAGTAACGATTCGAAAAGAGATTACAAGTAATTATAAAAGTCCGGTTTTGTTTTCTATTGGAACCAATTTTTCGGCATTTTCATTTTATAATTTGAAAGTAAATGCTTCAAGAAATTACAGAATTCCAACGTTTAACGATTTGTATTATCAAGGAAGTGGCAACTTGAATTTAAAACCAGAAAGTTCGTATCAAGTTGAAGTTGGACACGAATTTAAATTTAAAAACACCACATTTTCACTTACCAATTATTACATAAAAATTCAAGATTTATTACGTTGGTCACCAAGTTCAGGAGGCAATTGGACACCAAATAATGTTGCAAAGGTTACAACTTATGGCGCCGAATTTTTAGTGAATTACAACAAAAAAATCGGTAAAAATCAATTCGATTTTACTACAACTTATGCATACACCATATCTGAAGATGAACAAAAAAAGAAGCAATTAATATATGTTCCGTATCATAAGTTTACTGCGGCTTTGGCTTATTCATTTGATAAATTATCTGCGCACTATCAGTATTTATATAATGGTGAAGTGTTTACTTCGTCGGATAATTTTTATTCACTTAATGATTATTTGGTTTCTAATGTAGGAATCGATTATCAATTTGGAAAAAAGAAATTCTTGCAACTTGGTTTTGATGTGCTTAATGTTTTCAATGAAAACTATCAAAGTGTAAGCACACGACCAATGCCAGGAAGAAATTACACAATAAATCTAACCTTTAATTTTTAATAGAATGAAATTCAGTAAATTAGTTTTTGTAGCTTTAGTAAGCTCGATTTTTTTAACATCTTGTAGTGATAATGAGGATAACAATGAAACACCTTTAGGTAGTTATGATAATGGTGTTTTGATTTTAAATCAAGGTGGTTTTGGAAACGGAAATGCTTCAATTTCGTATTTATCGGAAGATTTTGTAACACAACAAAATGACATTTTTTCGATTGTAAACCCAACTATTACACTTGGTGATACTGCTCAAGATATCGGTTTGTATCAAGATTTGGCATTTGTAGTTTTGAATTATTCTAACAAAATTGAAGTTGTAAATCGTTATACAATGGCGCATGTTGCAACAATTTCTACCGGTTTAAATAATCCAAGATATATTGCATTTTCTAACGGAAAAGGATTTGTTACCAATTGGGGTGATGGTGGAAGCACTTCTGACGATTATGTTGCTGTTTTAAATCTTTCGACTTATGCTGTTTCAAGCACAATTCCAGTTGCCGAAGGTCCAGAACGTATTGTTGAAGAAAACAATAAATTGTATGTTGCTCACGCTGGAGGTTTTAATTATGGTAGTACAATTTCTGTAATCAATGGCGCTACAAATACGCTTTCAACTACTATAAATGTTGGAGATGTTCCAAATTCATTAGAAGTAGAAAATGGTTCTTTGTATGTAATTTGTGGTGGAAAACCCTATTATGCACCAACAGAAACAGCTGGAAGTTTGGTAAAAATTAATTTATCTAACAATACGGTTTCAAATACCATCAATTTCCCTGCAGAAACGCATCCGTCTAACTTAGCTATCGAAAACAATAAAGTTTTTTATACCATTGATGATGCAATTTTTAGCAAAAATTTGAATGAAACAGCTTTACCATCGACTCCATTATTTACTACAACTGCTCAAGGCGTTTATGGCGTTTATAGTTTTGCAGTAGAAAATGATAAAATTTATGTAGGTGATGCAGCCGATTATAGTTCTAACGGAAAAGTATATATCTATTCTGCAACAGGAACTTTGGAACACCAATATACTGTTGGAGTAATTCCTGCTGGTTTTTACTTTAACTAAGAAATATTGCTATTTTTAAACCATTAAGGAATTAAGAGAATTAAGTTTAATGCTTAATGAACTTAACTACCTTAATGGTTTAATTTTTTTATTTTATCTCAGAATACATTTCAGTTCGTAAAGGTTCTAGCTCTTTAGAATCTGAAAGATATTCGAATTGCTTTACCTTATTTTGATTTGACATTCGATTTCCGTTGAATATTAAATCTAAAGTATAACTAACCATTGGTTCCGTAGAACTTCCAATTTCTCCCATGTTTCCATAATTTTCTAAAAAAGGAAAATCAGCCAATAAACCTGTTTGATAATCACCAAAACCATCTGCGTTAATTATTTTTAAAACAATTGGTTGCATTGCGTATTTGTGAGATTTTCTCGCGCTCGATTTTTTGAAGTTTGGCGCATCATATAAGGTTACCGAACCCACATTTTTCCCTGTAGTTCTATCACCAATTTGAACCACATCAATATAAGGTTTCAATCCGTTGATGACCAATTCGCTTGCCGATGCTGTACTTCTTGAAGTTAAAATATAGACTTTCGTCAAATTTAATTTGTTGATAGCAGTTCCATTTCCGATGGAATTTGTGAAATTATTGACGAATTGTCCCGGATTATTCTCTTGCCAATAGTTTTCTAATTTCTCATTCCATTGTTCTTTTGCAAATAATTGTCCCGAAAATTGTCCGGTAATCATGCTTGCCAATCGTGTTGCAGTTGCAACGGAACCACCAGAATTGTATCGTAAATCTAGAATTAAATCGGTTACATTTTCATTTTTAAAATTTGCGAAGGCAGCGTTCAATTGGCTTTCGTAAGAAGTAAAAAATCCGTTGTACATTAAATATCCAATTTTTTTGCTACCTTGATTGAATACATTGGTTGCATAAACAGGATTTTCTGAAAGAGCCGTTTTTGTCAATGTTACCGATTGTCCGTTTGGAGTAATGTTTCCGTTATCATAATCGGCTAAATTTAAAGTGTAAGTTGTAGCCGAAAGTAACGATTGGTAATTGCTTGCCGTTAATGGCGTTCCGTTTACCGCATAGAATAAATCACCACGCTGAATTTCTTTTGCGGAAGCATCTGAATTTGGTAAAATATAGCGAACCCATCCAAAAATATCGGTTGAACTTCCCGATTTGAATCGCAAACCATAATCAACTCCATTGTTTAAGGTGTTTCCAGAAAGAATTCCTTCCAAAACCGAATAATCGCTGTAAATAACAGAAAACCGGTCGATTGAATTATCAATTCGTAAATCATTAAACAAATTTACTGGATTAGCATAATCAGAATTTGATAAAAAAGCATTCAATTCATCTTGATTTGCAAATCGATCATCCGATAAATCAGCAACTTCTTCTTGCCATAGATAATACAAATTCAAACCTTTCCAGACGAAATTATTAACTTCTAAATCTTTAGGAATGGATAAATCATCTTGCTTTTCACAACTTAAAGTTGCTATCAACAATACAAAAATCGGAAAAATAAAAAATATTTTTTTCATTGAAAATGAGTCTTTTACATAGCTAACATCAAAGATATTAAAAAATATTTAGTTATCTTGTAACAAAAATAAATGTGTCTCGTCTTTACTATATAACCAACAACCAAATGAACCAAAACGAGTTTATAAAAACAGTTTCTCCTTTTAAAGACAAGCTCTTTAGATTGGCAAAACGATTGCTCGTGAGCACAGAAGAAGCAGAAGATGCAACGCAAGAAGTTCTAGTGAAATTGTGGACAAGAAATGAAACGCTGAGCGAATTGAAAAGCGTAGAAGCGATGGCGATGACAATGACAAAGAATTATTGTCTAGATCAATTAAAATCGAAACGCGCTGGCAACATGACGATTGTTCATAATAATTACACCGACGGTCAGGCGAGTTTGCAACAAAAAATTGAGGATGTTGATAGTTTAAGTTGGGTTGAAAAAATAATTAACGAATTGCCTGAACAGCAAAAATTAATTATTCAAATGCGAGATATAGAGCAATACGAATTTGAAGATATTGCAAAAATACTAGACATGAGCGAAGCAACAATTAGAGTTGCACTTTCAAGAGCTAGAAAAACAATTAGAGAAGTAATGACCAAAACACATAATTATGGCATTGGATAGAATAGAAAAATTAATAGACAAATACTTTGAAGGAGAAACAAGTATTGCCGAAGAAAACGAATTAAAAACGTATTTTTCTTCACTAGATGTTGCGCAGCATTTACAGCAGTACCAACCAGTTTTTGGTTATTTCTCCCAAGCAAAAACAGAAGAGTTTAAAGCTGAAATACCATTAAACACCAAGAAGCGCAATGTCGCTGTGTGGTTATCGATTGCTGCTTCGTTTGTTATTATGCTTGGCGTAGGAACGTTTATGTATCTGAATACAATGGAAGAAGTTCCATCAACGGAAACGGCTTATGGAACTTATGATGATCCTGAAAAAGCATTAGCCGAAACAGAAAAAGCATTAGCATTGGTATCAGAACATTTAAATACTGGCATTGAAAGTGTGAGTTACATTAACGAGTATAACAACTCAAAAAATAAAATTTTTAAAAAATAAATCATTCAAAAATCGAATAGAAATCATGAGAAAAGTAATTTTAATTATCGCGTTAGTATTAGTATCTAATACATTTTTTGCACAATCTGTCTTTGATAAATTTGACAATCAAGACGATATCACAACTGTAATTGTAAATAAAAAAATGTTTACCATGTTGAGTAAAGTGGATGCCAAAGACAAGCAATCGCAACAATACATCAACTTAATTAAGAAGTTAGACAACCTAAAAGTGTTCGTTACTTCTAATACAAAAAAAGGAAACGAAATGAAATCGGTTGCTGATAAATACCAAAAATCTGCTGGTTTAGAAGAGTTGATGCGTATTTCTGATAAAGGTAAAAATGTAAAAATTTCTGTAAAATCGGGAGCAACAGATTCACAAGTAAAAGAACTTTTAATGTTTATTGAAGGTTCTGGAAAAGAAGAATCAGTTTTAATGTCATTAACTGGTAATTTTGATATCGATGAGTTATCTGCTTTGACAGAAAAAATGAACTTACCTGGTGGCGAAGAGTTAATCAAAGCTGGAAAAGGTAAAAAATAAGGAATTAACAATGGCAACTTTGAAAAACAAGTTGCCATTTAATTTAATCTAAAATGATGAAAACTGCACTATATATTGCCATCGCCGTAAGTTTACTTTTGGTTGGCTGTGAATCGAAACCTAGTTTACAAAAGTTCTTTGTAGATAATCAGGAGAAAAAAGATTTTATTGCTTTGGATGTTTCGCCGTCCATTTTAAATGTTGATAAAGCGACATTAACAGGCGAGCAAAAAAGTGCTTTAGAATCGTTTAAGAAAATGAACATTATTGCTTTCAAAAAAGACGGTAAAAACAACGCCGAATACGAAGCAGAAAAAGCAAAACTAAATACCGTTTTGAAAGACGAAAAGTACCAACAATTAATGAAATTTGGATCGGGTAGTGAAGGGGCATCTGTTAGTTTTGTTGGAACAGAAGACAATATTGAAGAGTTTATATTTTATGCCAATAAAAAAGAAAATGGTTTTGCCGTTGTTAGAGTTATAGGTGACCAAATGAATCCGAATGATGTGATGACAATGTTATCGGTTTTGCAAAAGTCCAATATTGATATGGAGCAATTAAAACCATTGCAAGGTTTATTGAAATAATTATAAGAGGTTAGTTGTAAAGTAAAAATCCCGTTCAATTTGAACGGGATTTTTTTATTTTTTAAAATATTTTAAAGGAACAAACAACATGCCGAAGCATTCGCCATCGCCTTTTCCGATGTGTTTGTGGTGCATTTTGTGCGCACGACGAACTCCTTTTGCATAGATATTGTTGGCATTTCTAAACATCTTAAAACGTTGATGAATAAAGATATCATGAACAATAAAGTAAGCCAAACCATAAGCGAAAATTCCTAGCCCAATTGATAATCCAATTTCTAGAATTCCGTTTTGCCAAAGTAAAAAACATCCTATGCTTACTACAGCATAGAAAATAAAAAAAGCATCGTTTCTTTCAAACCATGAGTCGTGGTCTTTTTTGTGATGATCGGCATGAAGACTCCATAAAAAACCGTGCATAACATACTTGTGAGTGAACCAAGCCATGAATTCCATGATGCAAAAAGTTAAAATAAAAACCAGAATATGAATCCACATAATGCGTAAAATTTAAATAATATTTAATTTATAAGAGAAATAACATTTGGCAAACAAGCCGTATTTTTGATAATCTGAAACTCTAATTCGAGTATTTTTTATTTCTGCCGAAGGTGTTTTCTTTAATTTAGACAACAACTTTTTGTAGTAAATATAAGCAGTGTAAACTCCGAATTTAGCTTCCAACGGTAAGTTTACAATTCCTTGATATCCAGCTTCAAAATCGGCTTCAATTTCTTGAATGATTTTGTTTTTAGATTCTTCATCCAATTTAGTTAAATCGGTATTCGGAAAATAAGTACGACTTAAATCTTCAAAATCGGCTTTTAAATCTCTAAGGAAATTCACCTTTTGAAAAGCAGAACCTAATCGCATTGCAGAATGTTCCAATTCGTTGTACTTAGCTTCATCACCATTAACAAAAACTTTTAAACACATTAAACCTACAACATCTGCCGAACCATAAATGTATTCGTTGTATTCTTCAAATGTTTTGTATTCGGTTTTAACCAAATCCAAACGCATGCTTTTCATGAAAGCATTTATCATCGAATTCGGAATTTGATATTTGTGAACCGTATGCTGAAAAGAATTCAAAATCGGATTCAAACTGATTTTATTTTGCAAAGCAGTTTGTAAATCTTTTTCGAACAAATCAAATAGATCTTCTTTATTGTAGTCGTGAAAAGTGTCCACAATTTCGTCGGCAAAGCGCACAAAACCATAGATGTTGTATATATCGNNTATAAGAGACAGCCATAGATGTTGTATATATCTTGACGGATTGAAGGCGCTAGCATCTTCACAGCAGCTGAGAAAGAAGTGCTGTAAGATTTTGTAACATTTTTGCTGCATTCAAAAGATACTGTGTCAAAAATAGATTTCATAGAATAAACTCTTTTAAAATTTAGCTGTGTTTTTGTATTAAATCGGCAACAAGTTTTCCAGAAATTAATGCTGGTGGAACTCCAGGTCCAGGAACTGTTAATTGTCCAGTAAAATAGAGACTTTTCACTTTTTTACTTTTCAATTTTGGTCTTAAAAATGCCGTTTGCAATAGTGTATTTGCCATTCCATATGCATTTCCTTTGTATGAATTGTACTCTTTAATAAAATCTTTTACGCAAAAAGATTCTATAAAAATAACATTATTTACGACACTTTGTTGTGTTATAGTTTCAAATCTTGAAATTATTTTTTGAAAATATTCATTTCTTAACTCTTGGGTATCTTCTATTCCTGGTGCAATAGGAATTAGAAAAAATCCATTTTCATAACCATTAGGAGCTAAATTTTCATTAGTTACCGATGTAAAGTTAGCATAAAATAATGGTTCTTTCGGCCATTTTGGATTATCATAAATATCTTCTGCATGTTTATCAAAATCTACATCGAAAAAGAGGTTATGGTGTTCAATATTTTTCAATTTTTTATCAAATCCTACATAAAAAAGTAGGGAAGATGGCGCGAATGTTTTTTTGCTCCAATATTTTTCAGAATATTGACGGTATTGAACATCTAAAAGTGTTTCTGAATGATGGTAATCTGCTCCTGATAAAACAATATCTGCTGCAATTGTTTCACCATTTACTACAATTCCAACAGCTTTTTTATTTTCAACAAGTATCTTTTCAATTGGCGTATTAGTGTGAATTGTTACTCCAAGTTCTTTGGCTAATTTTTCTATTCCAAGAATAACGCTGTACATACCATCTTTAGGTTGCCAAGTTCCCAAACCAAAATCGGCGTAGTTCATAAAGCTATAAAAAGAAGGAGTGTCTGAAGGTTTTGCACCTAAAAACAGTACTGGAAATTCTAATATTTGTATTAGTTTCTTGTTTTTAAATTTCTTTCTTACGTCTTTACTAATGTTAGAAAAAAACTGATTTACTTTAGTTGCTGTTTCTAGCGTTATTAATTCTAACGGCGATTCGCCAGGTCGGTAAACCAAATCTTTTATTGCAATATTGTAATTGCTTTGCGCTTCTTTCATAAAAGAAGACAGTTTTTCGCCACTTCCTTTTTCTATTGCTTCAAATGTTTTTACTATCTCAGGAAGATTATCTGCAATGGTTACAAAATCATCAATTCCAAAAAACACTTTGTATGCCGGTGATAGTTTTGTTAATTGATAGTAATCGGAAGGTTTTTTATTGAAATCTCCAAAGAATTTTTCAAATACATCAGGCATCCAATACCATGAAGGTCCAATGTCAAATGTGAATCCGTCTCTTTTAAGTTGTCTTGCACGTCCGCCAATGGTACTGTTTTTTTCGTACACATCAACTTCGTAACCTTTTTGGGCCAGATAGCAACTCGCTGCTAAAGCTGAAAAACCCGATCCTATTATTTTTATTTTCTTTTTCATATTGTCTAACAAAAATAGTAAAAAGTTAAACAATAAAAACTATTTAGGAAAAATTTATATGTTTTCAATTAATTGATTTATTGATTTAAATACATTTATGTTGTGAGCTGCACTCTTTGGGTCCATATTTTCAGTCATTCTACCTATAAGCCATACTTCTGAATTTTCATCAAGGATTTCCTCTTTTAAGTTTTTGATGTAGTCATTAACTTCTGCTTTTTCAGGTTGTACCGTCATGTAACAAACGTAAACGATATTGTCGAAATATTTTTTAATGTCTTTCAAACTATCTGTAGGAACGCTTTCACCAAGATAAATTGTCTTGTAACCTTGACTTAATATTTCATAATTCAGATACATCAATCCTAATTCATGAATTTCATTCATTGGTAAATATAGCACAAAAACTTTATCAGTTCTAGTTGGTTCTTTACTTTGAATTTTTTCGGTATTTACTAGTAATTTTAATTTGATTAAATAACTTATAAAATGTTCGTGTGCCGGAGTAATAGTATCAACTTGCCAAAGAAACCCGATTTCTTCCATTAACGGAATAAAAACTTCGAAGAATACTTCTCTAAAAGATTTTTCAGATAATAAAGTTTCGTATGTTTTAAAAAATAGATTTTGATCAAAGTTCATCATGGCAAGTTTGAAGGAACTTATCGCATGATTTTTTGCGCTTTTATTAGAAACAATATCCCGAACTAATTCTGGAATTTTTTCAGCGGGCATTTTAGATATTTTCGAAATCTTATAACCATAGTCGTGCAACAATGTTATGTTCAATAACTTTTGCAGTGCGTTCAAATCATAAAATCTTATGTTGGTATCGGTTCGCATGGGTTCTAATACATTGTATCGTTTTTCCCATATTCTAATAGTATGCGCTTTAATACCTGAAAGATTTTCTAAATCTTTAATGCTAAAAGTATTTTTTACATTGTTCATCATTTTCAGTTTTTCGTTAAACAAAATTAGTAAAAATAATTTACAATTAAGGCTTTTACAGTAAATAAAATAATTATTGTGTTTTTGGTAGAAAATTATAGTAATCTGAAGTAGAGAATGACTGAAGTGTAAATCTAATTTTGAAGCGTACTTTTTTTAATAAAAAAATCCTTAAACCAATATATATTGATTTAAGGATTAGAATGTGACTTCGATGGGATTCGAACCCACACGCCTTTCAGCACTACCACCTCAAAGTAGCAAGTCTACCAATTTCTCCACGAAGCCTCTTGAAATAAAAAAAGTCAAGCAAAATGCTCGACTTTTTTTGTGACCCGACTGGGGCTC
>NZ_DQDX01000115.1:7910-8324 GCF_003525665.1 Flavobacterium sp. | reverse complement strand
CTTTAACTTCGTCTGTATTTACTGATGATAATGAGCTTACTTTATTTTGAACAAATGAAGCAAGCATTCTTTTTAATGGGTTGGCAGATGAACCAACAATTAAACTGTTTGTAAAATATCCAGAAGCAAGTGAAAATGCAGTGCCTAAAATTTTACCTTTTAAATCGGGTGAATTTATAGTTTCATTGAATTTTTCTTTGACCATATTTATTGGATTCAAACTATGAACAGTAAACTCAAAGTGTTTTTGTAAAAGAATGCCTTCACATTTTTTTTTATTTTCTAGTTCGGCTATTGCAGCTGCCAATGATTTATTATCTTTAATTACTTGCATTTTTCTTTTCTTTAAAAATTTGATTTATTAAATAATTATTGAAGCTTTCTTCTAATATTTTTCGAACTAAAATATAAAGT
>NZ_DQDX01000115.1:0-7855 GCF_003525665.1 Flavobacterium sp. | reverse complement strand
GGATTATAACAAAATAAATTCCGGCTACAGCAAAAAATCCGTAATAGGTTTTTCCTAAAATATCACCCAAGTAAAGTGACAAACCAATGGTTAATAAAAAGAAAAATAAAGCAATTAAGCTAAACAATACTATTCGAGAAGTTATTGAAGCAAATACGTCTGTTGACTTATCTATTGCTTGTAACTTGTACAACTCAAAATTGGTCTTGCCATATTGCTCTAGTTTTTCGACTAGCATTTCAACTAAAATTACTTTATCTTTCATCTTTATAGGTTTTTATCTTTTAGCATTTTCAACCATTTCTTTTCCTTCTTCATACATCTCTAAACCATTATTTTTGGCTCTGTCTAGTTTAGAAGTAAGCTGATCGATTGCGTTGTTGTATTTGTTTTTTAAATCATCTAACGAATCTTTTCCCTTATTAGCGATTTTTTTTCTTGTATCTGAACCTTTTTCAGGTGCAAATAAAATTCCTAAAGCTGCGCCAGCTGCTAGTCCTACTAACACTCCAGCAATTGTATTTCCTTTTGACATAATTGTTTTATTTTAATTTGTTAAAACTGGGTTTCAAAACGTATTCTGAAACCCAATTGTTTTATTTGTTAGAATCTGTAACCTAATGTTAATTGAATAACTTGGTTTTTGTATCTTGGGTCTGTATCATTTCCATCAGAATCTGATTTAGAAATATCCCATCCAGCACGACCAGAGATTACAAAGTCTTGAAGATTTACATCGGCACCAACTACAAAACCAAAAATGTTTTTCTTGTAGTTTTCGTCGTTGATTGCATCTTCTTCTGATGAAGTAGAGTTTCCGTTAAACTTATTTTTTGTATCCAATAAATAAGAAAATTGTGGACCTACTAATAAAGTTAACTGCTCAATTGGTTTGATTTGTAATTGTAAAGGAATATCAATAAAACTTGATGTTCTTTCAAATTCATAATCTGCTCCAAGAACTGAACCTGTTGCTTTAAAACCTTTTTGAGAATACATAAACTCTGGTTGGAAACCAATGTATTTACCAAATGGAATTGAAACGAATGCACCAGCGGCGAATCCTACTTTTCCTTCGGCTACGTAATCTTGGTTTTCTTCATCATACACGTTTGCGAAATTAACACCGGCTTTAACACCAAATTTTAATTCTTCACGAGAATCTGTAGTTGAACCTTCTTGAGAAAAACCTGCTGCACTTACAAAAAGAGCAATCATTAATGCGAATTTTTTTGAAACTGTTTTCATAATTTTCTTTTTTATTATTTGTTTTAAATTATATTACAAAGTTGCGACCAAGTAGGTAATTTCGTGTTATATAAATTTTTGAAACTTTTATATTATTCACACCTTACTGTTTTTTTGTATTAAAAAAGGTTCATTAATGCACTAATAAGATAGCGAATAATGAACCTTAAGTATTGTTTTTACTGATAATTATTCTTTTTCTTCGGTAGTTTCGTTTTCTGGAGCTTTTACAATTTCAAAGTTTATTTCAACTTTGTTTGGTGTTGTATCGGAGTAATTATCAAAATCAAATAGTGGTAATCTTATTTTATTCCATTCGTAGGTTTTTGGTAAATCGTCACCTATTAAATAACCCCAAGGTTCTAGTGATTCGATTCTGTCAAAAATAACTTTTAGAATAGCTATAATAGGTATGGCTAGAAACATTCCAGAAATTCCTGCCAGTGCGCCACCAATTATAATTCCGATGATAGAAACCAATGCGTTGATTTTGACTTTGGAACTTACAATTAAAGGAACTAATATGTTGTTGTCTATTAATTGAACAATTACATTTACTATAATTACACCAAGAATTATAGATAAATCTGACGAACCAGTAAGTGAAGCAATGATGGTTAACAAACCAGCAAATAATATTCCTATATAAGGTATGATGTTTAGTAATCCAGTTATTACTCCAAGCAAAATGGCATATTCAACACCAATAATCATCAATCCGATTGAGGTTAAGACAGAAATAAAAATCATTTCTAAGATTAATCCAACCAAGTAACTTTTTACCACTACTTTTATTTGATCTAAGATGTCAAATAGTGTACTGTGGTATTCTTGTTTAAACAATTTTGCAAAGAATTTTACAAACAATGATTTATACAATAGTATTAAAAAGATGTAAATCGGAATTAAAATTAAATTCAAAATGGTGTCGGAGAAGGATAGTAATGTTGAACCCAAAAGTTCTTTTCCTTTTTCTAATGAATCGTTGGCAGCTTCATCTATAAAGACTTTTTGTTCTTTAGAGCTTAAATTGAAATGCTCTCTAATTAAGTCTTGGCAGTTTTGAATATGAATGTTTAAGTTTCGTTCAATTTTATCAAAATCACTAACCATATCGGTAATTTGAAACGAAAGCGCAGTAAAAATTCCTAGTACAATAATTACAAATAAAGTTACTGCAAGCATGGCCGCAATGACATTAGGAAATCGTAATTTTTTATTTAAAAAGGTAACTATTGGTCTTAAAATAATTGCAATTAAAAACGCCATTAAGATGGGCACAATGATGCCTTGACCAATATAAAAAATGAAGGCTAATGCGATAATTGATAACAAAACATAAGTAAGTTTTGCGTAAAAAGGAAGCTTAATAGTTTCGTGCATAGTGTTTTAGTTTTAGGTAAAACAAAAATACTAAGACCTTTTTTTTAACAATTATATAATTTTCGTATTAATTTATATAATTCAATTAATCCGTAAACTCACCTTCAGGATGCGAATGTGGTTTGGATATGATAGAAATTCCTTTTTGAAGTAATAGGTTGTTCGGATATGTAATTCGTTCGCCATCAATGGTTTTTAAATTAACGTGAAATGCGCTGATGTCTTCAATTTCGGCTTGAATAGGGAAGTCTTTGTCGTGAATTTTAATAGTATCTCCAATTTTAAACGGAAAGAAAAAGAACAAAATCACACCTGCAGTTACATTACTTAAAATAGACCATTGCGCAAACATCGCCACACCAACAACCGTAGTTATTGAAGAAACGGTTAATAGAATTTGATCTTTATCAACACCCCAAATTACAATTAAAGCAATTGTAGCAATAATATTAATAAGTAAGTGAATGTATTTGATAACAAGATTAGTGCGATGTTCTATAATTTCGCTCGATTTTGCATAACGACGAATAAGTTTAGCAACAATAAATCGGAGTATACAAACAGCTACTAAAACAACTACAGTTGCAATAAATTCGATAGTAAAATTTGCGAAAACGTCCATTAAAGAAGGTTAAAGATGTCCGGTTTTAGTTCTTTGATTGATGTAATTTAGTTGATGTTCTGCAACATAATTTCTGAATAATGCCACCAAGGTATCGTAGTATTTTTGAAGATTTTTAACGTTGATTTCCGGATTACTGTCAATAGGAATAGTGATTGGCATTTCATTCAAATACTTCGATAATTCGGGATAATTCTCTTGAATAACCATGGTAACTTTCATGATTTTTGCATTGATTTCTTCTTCGGTTTCCATAATTCTAGTAAGTATTTAGAACGCCTAAATTACAACTAATTTGACAACAATTTTGTTAAATAATTATAAACTTTTTCTGTAGGAAGTCCAACCACGTTTGTATAAGAACCTTCAATTTTTGTGATACCAATTAATCCAATCCATTCCTGAATTCCGTATGCGCCAGCTTTGTCAAATGGCTTGTAATTGTCTAAATAATAACGAATTGCTTCATCTGTTAATTCTGAAAAAGTCACTTTTGTAACATCAAATATAGTTTCCGATTTTTCTGTCGTCGTAAAACAAACCGACGTAATTACCTCGTGCGTATCATTTGATAATGATTTTAAAATTTGAAAAGCATCATCATAATCTTTTGGTTTTCCTAAGGCTTTTCCGTTTAACCACACTAATGTGTCGCTTGTTACAAGAACTTCATTTTGAGCAAGTTCACCATCAAATGCTTTTGCTTTTAATTCGGCTAAAAAATTGGTGATTTCTTCTGCTTTTAAATGATCAGGATAGATTTCATCGACTTCTTTTAGACGAACTTCAAACTCCAAATCAAAATCCTTGAAAAACTGCTGACGTCTCGGCGAACCTGATGCCAGAACGATTTTATACTTCTTATCCATTGTATTTAATGTTTAATGTAATGACTGCAATTGATAGAATTCCGAAGAAAATAATCCATTTTAATAACTTACTAATTTGGGTGTAATCGCTTTTTTCTTTGGCATTCCAAATTTTAATCAAACAAATAATCATTGGTGCAATTACCAGTGCAATCATGTAAAATACCGAGTACAATAAATTGTTATCGAACAGATTACTTTTTACATAATAGAATAAGTATAAAACTGGTAGTAGCAATAATACCAATGCGATTTTATTGGTTTTTGCAACGCCAATAAGTATTGGTAACGTTTTCATTTCCTGTAAAGTATCGCCTTTTATGTCTTCGATGTCTTTGATAATTTCACGAACTAAATTCACTATAAAAGCAAATTTCGCATAATCAAACAGGATTGCAAACGCCAACATCATTTGCTTCTGATTGAAATCAAATGTATTTGGAACAATATCAAAAATTCCAATAATGATGACACTAAAAGCCAGTAAAGTTGCAACAATTATATTTCCAACTACGGCAATTTGTTTTAAAGTACTCGCATAGAAATAGAGCAAGGTCGCAATTAATACAAAAATCACAGCGAAATTGGATTTTTCAACCGAATTAGCAAGTATAAATCCGCACAGAACTCCAGTAATTGTTAGCGATGCATAAATTATGTAGGCTTTAGATTCAGTAATTGAATTTCCGATGATGGTTTTTTTCGAATGATTTTCTAAATCGGTTTCTTGGTCAAAAATATCGTTGATGACATATCCGCCAGCAGCAATTAAAACCGTTGCGGCGATTAACAATGCGTATTGCCAATACCAAAGTGATAGCGGAATGTTGATGAGTTCTAAATATCCAAATCTAAAAATAAGTTGCATTAAGGCAAGTAGGAGTAGGTTTTGGTAGCGAATTAGTTTTAGAAAAGTCATGTTTTTTATTTCTGAAAATGAATGTATTTTTTAAAATTGGATGCGATTCCTACGGAATGACAAACTGTGTGTAAAATCCGCAAACTGCAAACTGAAATCTGCGGTCTAAAAACTAATCGTGTTGTCCATTATAATAAGTGTGCCATTTTCCTTGCGCTTTCATCACTTGTTCAATTACATCGCGAACGGCGCCTTTTCCTCCGTTTTTGTGTGAAATGTATTTAGAAATTGCTTTGATTTCTGGAACAGAATCTTGCGGACACGTTGGCAAACCTACCAATTGCATCACATGAAAATCCGGAATATCGTCGCCCATGTATAAAACACTTTCTGGTTTGATGTTGTACAATTCGATGTATTCTTTAAAAGTTTCTACTTTATTTGGACTTGCCAAATGAATGTCGTGAATTCCTAGATTTCTTAGCCTTATGCGAACACCTTCATTGCTTCCGCCCGAAATAATGCACACGTTGTAACCACTTTCTAATGCGGCTTTCATGGCAAAACCATCGCGAATGTGCATCTCGCGAAGCATTTCTCCAGTTGGACTCACGTGAACCGTTCCGTCGGTTAAAACGCCATCAACATCTAAAATAAAAGTCGTGATGTCGTTCATTAATTCTTTATAACTTTTTGCCATTATCAATAATCGATTTGGTTAGTAATTTGTAGATTTCTTTCTGATTTTCGTCAGATAAAAGTGCTAAATGTTTGTTGATTGTTGTAGTATCTTTTCGTTTCGCCGGACCAGTTTGAGCGTCTTGTGGCGAAAGCATTTCTATTTTATGCGCCGTTTCCATAATTAATGGTTTCAAAATAGTAAACGGAACGTTGTGTTCGTTACAAATTTCGTTTCCAATGTGGTACAAATGATTGACAAAATTACTCACAAAAACTGCAGAAACATGTAATGATTTTCTTTGCTCCGAATTGATTTCAAATACTTTATCAGAAATTGAATTGGCTACTTTTTTTAGTAGTTCTAAATCAGATTCATTTTCGGCTTCCAAGCACAATGGATCTTTTTTAAAATTGATGTCTTTATTTTTGGATAATGTTTGAAGCGGATAAAAAACGGCTTTTCTGTTTTCGTTTGATAAATCAGCCATGGCAACACTTCCAGAAGTATGAGCCACCAATTTATTTTGAAACGGAAGCATTGAAGCAACTGATGGAATTGCATCATCAGCAACCGAAATGATGTACAAATCGGCGTCTTTAAATTGGGATGCATCCGAAATAATTTTGTCTTGAGCTACCAAATGTGCTACCGATTCTTTATTTCTAGCAAATACCTGAATAAACTCTAAAGTATCACATTTAGAAATTGCTTTTATCAAGTGTTGCGCCACATTGCCCGAGCCGATAATGGTTATTGAAATCATTTGGTAAAAATATTGAAAATATATTTTACAGCAGTAGTAAAAAATAAAGTTTTGTGTTTTTAGGAAATGGTAAAGTAGAGTTGTGGATTGATTGGAGTTTTTTGTTAGTTTTGTTTTTAAGAATTGGGACCAATAATCTCTACTAAACAGTAATTATGAGAAAAATAATTGTGCTTTTTATATTATTTGCTTTTATGCTTCAAAGTTGTGGCGAAAGTTGTGGTGAGTGCTTTACTCCGCCACAGAATTTTATGTTTGAAATTGTAGACAAAGAAAGTGGAGCGAATTTGTTTGCAAATGGAACTTATATGAGTAGTCCCCAAGCTAGCGCGAGCATCATGCTCGTGCCCACAAAGAAAATAATAACAAATGAGTCCAATTATATATGTATTTTAAATTGTTATAAATGAAAAAAATATTATATTTTTTCATCGATTTTTTTCTTAGTCTAGTAGCTTATATGATTGGAATTGCTCCTCTCATAATAATTTTTTTGTTGTTGTATTTAATAAAGTATTTAATTATCCCAGATTTACCATTTAGCATTTTTCTTGTAATAGTTTATATTGTAGTAATTATATATGAAAAAATTAAAAAGTATATAAATAAAAATCAAGATTGATAATAGACTAGATATTTCAGGAATTGTCTTTACCCGACCGCGCGAATATGTTCAACGGTCGATAGCGCGGAATTGCATTCCGTGCCCACATAGAAACTAAAACAGTGCCTACAAAAAACTAAGAACTACAACAATAAAAGTTGTAGTTTTTTTATATATTCGTTATTCAAATTTATGCCAATGTCAACAAAATACAAAGCCACAACATCAGAAGAATGCTATTTTATCACAATCACAACTGTTGGTTGGATAGATGTTTTTACTAGATTAAATCAAAAATACGTTATTATAAATGCCTTAAAACATTGCCAAGAGCACAAAGGTTTAGAAATTTATGCTTACGTGTTAATGAGTAGTCATTTACATTTATTGTGCAAAGCAACAGAAGGTTTTATTCTGTCAGATGTAATTAGAGATTTTAAAAAATTTACTTCTAAAAAAATAACACAAACAATTATTACAGAACTTGAAAGTAGAAGAGAATGGATGCTAGATTATTTTGAAAAAGCTTGCGAACATTTAAAAAGGAATCAGCAATACAAAGTTTGGCAAGATGGTTATCATGCGGAACTTATTTATAGTAATTCATTTATCAAGCAAAAGGTTGATTATATTCACAATAATCCAGTAAAGGAGAAAACTGTTTCTTTACCAGAGGATTATTATTTTAGTTCTGCCAGAAATTATGCGGGTTTAGATAATGATTTAGAAGTAATTTTATTAGATTTGTTTTGAAGATGATTGTGGGCACGGATTGCAAATCCGCGCTATCGGGTTTTAGATAATGATTTAGAAGTAATTTTATCA
>NZ_DQDX01000141.1:5403-7787 GCF_003525665.1 Flavobacterium sp. | reverse complement strand
AATACAGACGAAGTTAAAGAGAAAAGTATTTCATTTTTATCAAATTCGCTTCAGAAATTAAAAATTAAATAGGATTTCTACAACCAATAATTCCTAAAAACTTTTATAGAATTCGTGTATGAAAAAAATTGTACCTATCAAGAACTTGAAAAAATATGCAATTGATAAAACTATAAAAGTTAGTGAAAAATCAATAGAAAAATCTTCGAAAATTTCTACTTTTTTAGTTGACACCGCCAACGTATTTTTATTTTTAACTCGTGTTTTTAAAAATACTTTCTCAAGAGGATTTGAATTTAAAGAATTCTTAAAACATTGTTTTCAAATTGGGAACAAATCGTTTGCATTAATATCAATTACAGGAACTATTATTGGTTTGGTTTTAACCATTCAATCGCGTCCAATTTTAATAAAATTTGGTGCTTTAAATATGCTGCCCAACATGGTGGCTATTTCTTTGATAAGAGAAATGGGACCAGTAATTACAGCTTTAATTTGTGCTGGTAAAATAGGTTCCAGTATGGGCGCAGAACTTGGTTCAATGCGCGTTACAGAACAAATTGACGCACTCGAAGTTTCATCGGCAAATCCAATAAAATATTTAATTGTTCCAAGAGTTTTGGCTGCTACTTTTATGATTCCGCTATTGAGCATCTTTGCTATTGCGATGGGAATTTTAGGCGGATGGATTGGTGCAAATATTAAAGGCGATTTAAATTTTGTATTGTACATTTCTCAAGCATTTGGTAAAGTAGAATTTATGGATTTAATTCCGGCTGTTACAAAAACGTTCTTCTTTGGAGCAGTAATAGGCTTAGTTGGTTGCTACAAAGGTTACAATGCTGGACGTGGAACAGAAAGCGTTGGAATCGCAGCAAATACGGCCGTTGTAACAGCATCATTCTTAGTAATTCTTGTAGATTTAATAGCAGTTCAAATAACCGATTTGATTTTACAATGATAGAAAATACTACCATAAAACCAATAATTGACATCCAAAATTTAAAAATAAGTTTTGGTAGTTTGAATGTATTAAATGATATTTCCTTACATCTTAAAAGTCAAGAAAATCTTGTAGTACTAGGAAAATCGGGAACAGGAAAATCTGTTTTAATAAAGTGCGTTGCTCGATTATTAAAAGCCGATGAAGGTACAATCACTGTTCTTGGTCAAGAAGTAAATGCTTTAAAAATTGAAGAATTAAACGAAATCAGAAAAAAAATTGGTTTCCTTTTTCAAAGTGGTGCTTTATATGATTCGATGACGGTTAAAGAAAATCTAGAATTCCCTTTAAGACGCATAAGAAAAGAACTATCACAATCGGAAATTGATACTAAAGTTACAGAAACACTTGCTAATGTTGGTCTTGAAGATGTTTTAAACAAAATGCCATCAGAACTTTCTGGCGGAATGCGTAAAAGAATTAGCCTCGCTAGAACCATAATTGTTGATCCAGAAATTATGCTTTATGACGAACCAACAACTGGTTTAGATCCTATTACAGCAGAAGAAATTAGCGAATTAATCAACGATATTCAAAAAAAATACAAAACTGCCTCCATAATTATCACTCATGATATGGAATGCGTTCGAACGGTTGCCAACCGAATAATAATGCTAAAAGACGGAGACGTTTATAAAGAAGGTTCATTATCAGAATTTGAAAATTCTACCGATTCTTACGTAAGCTCTTTTTTCAAAACTAAAAAATTACAATAACTATGGAAACCACTAAACAAGGATTTAAAATAAGATTGGGAATATTCATCATAGCTGGTTTGTCGTTATTTTTACTCGCGATTTTCATCATTGGAAAACAAAAAAATATGTTTGATCCAGTTTTTAATATTTCTACTAAATTTAAAAATGTAAGCGGATTGCAAGTTGGAAGTACCATTCGATTTTCGGGAATAAATGTTGGAACTGTTGAAAACATCGAGCTTATAAATGATTCTACCGTAAAAGTGGACATGATTTTAAAGAAAGAGGTTCAAAAATTTATTCGTGCCGATTCTAAAGCAGGAATTGGGTCTGAAGGATTAATTGGCGATAAACTGATAGTAATTTCTCAAGGAAATCCATCATCAAAATTGGTTAAAAATGGGCAATATATTAACGCTGTTGAACCAATTGAAACAGATGCAATCATGCGAAGCCTTGAAACTACCGCAGGAAATGCGGCAATTGCATCAGCAGAAATTGGAGAAATTTTAATAAAAATAAACAATGGTGAGGGAACTTTAGGTAGATTAATGAATGATGAATCGATGGCAAATAACATTGATAAAACATTGGTAAATCTTAAAAATGGCTCTAAGAAATTAGACGAAAACATGGAAGCTGCCAAAAGTAATTTTCTATTAAAAGGATTTTTCAACAAGAAT
>NZ_DQDX01000141.1:0-5219 GCF_003525665.1 Flavobacterium sp. | reverse complement strand
CCGAAAAAGCAGCCAAGAAAGCAGCGAAAGACCAAAAGAAATAAATATAATTATTTTATTTTAATGGTTAAATCCTACGAAAATCATTAAAATTAAATTCAAAATCCACAACACAAACACATCATAAAGCACTGATTTAATATACATTAAATCCATACTATTAGAATTGTGTAACAAATTGATTTAATTTCATAACACCATTTTTAGGCTTTAGCACAATCTTTGTCTTAACGTTTAAACTAAATACTAGTAATTAAAAAAAGTAAAGATTATGAAAGCAATAAAATTTCTAATATTAGGATTACTTATAAGTAGTTTTAACATACAAGCGCAAGTTAATGTCAATGTAAATTTAGGAACACCGCCAGTTTGGGCACCAGCCGATAGAGTTGCAGTACAATATTATTATTTACCCGAAATTGATGCCTATTATGATGTTCCAGCAGAACGATTTATTTACATTAGAAATGGTGGTTGGTATCGTTCGGCAGCACTTCCTGCAAGATATAGAGGTTATAATTTAAGAGGTGCAAATGTTGTTTACTTGACAGATTACAGAGGAAATGCTCCTTATGTTTATCACAAAAATCACAAGGTAAAATATAGAAAAAACGCAAAAGTTTACATTGTTAAAGAAGCAAAATACAAAGGAAATAACGGCAATGGGAAAGGTCGCGGAAATGGAAAAGAAAATGGAAAAGGAAGAAAAGACTAATTACTAGTCGATTCTAAATCATAAGAGTAAAGTTTGCTAGCTTTACTCTTTTTTTTGTTAAAGAAATTCCAAATTTTTAGAAAGTAAAACTTCTCGTTAGAATTATTACTACATTTGAAGCTATTGAAAAAATATAGCAAATGCAGAAGATTTTTACTTTTCTAACACTTCTTATCGGATGTACAATTTTAGCACAAAAACCGCAAAAACCTAGTGCTGTCGAATTGTATCATCAAATTGAAAAACTCAATTTTTTAGGTTCTGTGCTCTATGTTGCAGCTCATCCAGACGACGAAAATACCAGACTTATATCGTATTTATCTAACGAAAAAAATGCTAGAACTGGCTATTTATCATTAACTCGTGGCGATGGCGGACAAAATTTAATCGGACCAGAACTTCGTGAATTACTTGGCGTTATTAGAACTCAAGAATTAATTGAAGCTCGAAAAATTGATGGTGGTGAACAATTATTTTCACGCGCCAACGATTTTGGTTTCTCAAAAAATCCTGATGAAACTCTTCAAATTTGGGATAAAAATCAAGTGTTAAGCGATGTAATTTGGGCAATTAGAAAATTCCAACCCGATGTAATTATCAACCGATTTGATCATCGTTCGCCAGGAACAACGCATGGTCATCACACATCATCGGCAATGTTAAGTTTAGAAGCATTTGATAAAACTAACGATGCTTCTGTTTTTCCAGATCAATTAAAATATGCCACAACTTGGCAACCCAAACGTATATTTTTCAATACTTCATGGTGGTTTTATGGAAGCAAAGAAAAATTTGATGCCGCCGATAAAACCAATTTAAGCAAACTTCAAACCGGAGTTTACTACAAGCAATTTGGCAAATCCAATCAAGAAATTGCCGCTTTAAGTAGAAGCTGTCATCAGTCGCAAGGCTTCGGAAATACTGGAACTCGTGGCGAAGAAGACGAATATCTTGAATTCTTAAAAGGCGAAACTTTAAAGGACAAAACCAATTTATTTGAAGGAATTGATACCACTTGGAATCGAGTAAAAAACGGAAAAGAAATCGGAACAATCTTAGAAAATGTCCAAAAGAATTTTGATTTCAAAAATCCATCAGCAAGCATTTCAGAATTGGTAAAAGCTTATGATTTAATACAGAAATTAGACGATAACCATTGGAAAACAATAAAATCAGAAGAAATAGAGAAAATTATTGCAGGCTGTGCAGGTTTGTATCTTGAAGCAGTTGCCGATAACCAAGAAGTTGCTTCAGGAAGTACGGTAAAAGTAAAATTGGAAGCCATCAATAGAAGTAATCAAAAAATGAATTGGAATGCAGTTAATACAGTTCCAAATTCATTTACAACTTTAAGTACAACTGAATTACCAAATAACAAACTAGTAAATAAAACCATTGATTTACAGATAACTGACGAGGTAGATTATACAAATCCGTATTATCTAAAAGAATCTGGAACTGATGGAATGTATGTGGTAAACAACCAAGAAAATATTGGAAAACCAGATGTTATTCGTCAAATAAAAGTCACATTTTTAATTGAAATTGATGGAGTTACAATTCCGTTTGAACGAAATG
This sequence comes from Flavobacterium sp., assembly GCF_003525665.1. Classification (GTDB taxonomy): domain Bacteria; phylum Bacteroidota; class Bacteroidia; order Flavobacteriales; family Flavobacteriaceae; genus Flavobacterium. The sequence continues at coordinate 2,926 of NZ_DQDX01000141.1, read as the reverse complement.
TTGTTTACAAATACAACGACGATGTAAAAGGTGAAGTCTATCAACCGCTTGATGTTGTGCCAGCTGTAACTTCTTCAATTCAAGAGAAAGTGTATATTTTTCCGAATAATAAAGAGAAAGCAGTTACTGTAAAAATCAAAGCTGGAAAAGATGCTGTTTCTGGAACAATTCAATTAGAAATTCCGCAAAACTGGACCGTTTCACCTACTTCAATTCCGTTTTCAATAGCTAAAAAAGGTGAAGAACAATTGGCAGTTTTTAATGTTACACCATCAAAAGAAGCATCAGAAATTGTTCTAAAAAGTATTATTTCTGTTGACGGAAAAACATTTGATAAAGAAAAAATCGACATCAATTATCCGCATATTTTCAAGCAAATGGTTTTGAAATCTGCCGAAGCAAAAGCGATAAAATTAAACATCAAAACTAAAAGTGAAAAAATCGCTTACGTTATGGGCGCAGGCGATGAAGTTCCGAAGAGTTTGACTCAAATGGGATATGAAGTTACGATACTAAAACCCGAAGAAATTTCTACAGAAAGACTTCAAAATTTTGATGTTGTTATGACTGGAATTCGAGCTTATAACGTAGTTACAACACTCGGATTTAAACAAAATATTCTATTAGATTTCGTGAAAAACGGAAAGACGATGATTGTGCAATACAACACTTTGGACGAATTTGTAACCAAAGACCTTGCTCCTTTTCCAATCAAAATTTCTAGAGATAGAGTTACAGAAGAAAATGCCGAAGTAAGATTTTTAGCGCCAAATCATCCAATTTTAAATTATCCAAACAAAATAACTCAAGACGATTTTAAAGGTTGGAAACAAGAACAAGGTTTGTACTATCCGAATGAATGGGACAAAAATTTTACACCAATAATTTCATCCAATGATAAAGGTGAAAAACCGAAAGATGGTGCCATTTTAGTAGCTAAACACGGAAAAGGACATTATATTTACACTGGAATTAGCTTTTTTAGAGAATTACCAGAAGGCGTTGCTGGAGCTTTTAGACTACTTTCTAACATGATTGCAATTGGAAAATAACATGGAAAAAAACAAACAAAACCGATGGAGCACCAACTATACTTGGCTGCTAATTATGAACGCCATTTACATTGTGATTTTTTTCGCATTAATGCAAATCTTCTCGTAATATGCAACAAATAGACTGGATCATTCTTACGGTAACCTTACTATTCATAGTAATTTATGGCGTTTATAAAACCAAAGGAAGTAAAAACGTAGAAGATTATATTTTAGGAAATAAAGAAACCAATTGGTGGACAGTTGGTCTATCAGTTATGGCAACGCAAGCCAGCGCAATAACATTTTTATCTACGCCAGGACAAGCGTATCACGACGGAATGGGTTTTGTGCAATTCTACTTTGGTTTACCAATTGCCATGGTCGTAATTTGCTTCACATTTATCCCAATTTACAATCGACTTAGAGTTTTTACGGCTTATGAATATCTCGAACAACGATTTGATTTAAAAACGCGTTCATTGGCTTCAATTCTATTTCTATTCCAACGCGGATTAGGAACTGGATTAACCATTTATGCTCCATCAATTATTCTATCGACATTATTAGGTTGGAACTTAACTTTACTAAACGTAATCATAGGAATATTAGTAATTATCTACACATTTTCTGGTGGAACCAAAGCGGTAAACGTAACTCAAAAGCAACAAATGTTCGTAATTATGAGCGGAATGTTCATCACATTTTACCTCATTTTACACATGCTTCCAAACGAAATGACGTTAAGTAATGCAATGCATATCGCTGGTGCAAATGACAAAATGAATATTGTAGATTTTTCGTTTAATCCAGAAACGAGATATACATTTTGGAGCGGAATTGCTGGTGGTTTTTTCTTAAGTCTAGCCTATTTTGGAACCGATCAATCGCAAGTTGGTCGCTATTTATCAGGAAAATCAGATAGAGAAAGTCAGAAAGGATTAATCATGAACGGATTTTTGAAAGTTCCAATGCAGTTCTTTATTTTGCTGATTGGTGTAATGGTTTTTGTGTTTTTTCAATTTAACGATGTGCCACTTAATTTCAATCCAGTAAATAAAGAAGCTATTGAAAAATCGGTTTATGCCGATAAATATCACGGACTAGAAAAACAATTAAAAGATTTAACCGAAGAGAAAAAAGAGTACAATTTATTGTACATGGATCATTTGAATCAGAATTATGATAACCCAATTTTGAGAAGTCGATTGGTTGCCATTTCTGGAAAAGAAAAAGACCTTCGCGATCAAGCCAAAGAGTTAATTTCTAAAGCCGATCCTAAAGCAGAAACCAACGATAAAGATTATGTTTTCCTGTATTTTATTCTAAATTATTTACCAAAAGGTTTAATCGGATTGTTGCTAGCGGTGATTCTTTCGGCTGCAATGTCGTCTTCTGCATCAGGGTTAAATGCCTTAGCATCAACTACAACTATTGACATTTACAAACGCAATAGAAAAAAGGAAGAATCAGAAAAACATTATGTAAATGCAACGAAATTCTTCACTTTGCTTTGGGGAATTATTGCCATATTATTTGCCTGCGTAGGAACTTTATTTGAAAATTTAATTCAGTTAGTAAACATTGTAGGATCAATATTTTACGGAACCGTTTTAGGTATTTTCCTTGTCGGATTTTATATCAAATATGTAAAAGCACAAGCCATTTTTTGGAGTGCAGTTGTAAGTCAATTAACTATTTTTTACATTTATTATTTAGATGTCGTAAGTTTCCTTTGGTTGAATTTTATTGGTGCATTACTAACGGTAATTTTATCAATTCTATCACAATTCTTTTTAGGAAGGACAAAATCATCAGAAATCGAAGCATAAAAAAAACGTCCCAATAATTCGGGACGTTTTTATTTATAATTATGTCTTGTCCTGAAATAGCGA
>NZ_DQDX01000019.1 GCF_003525665.1 Flavobacterium sp. | reverse complement strand
GTATAAGAGACAGATTCAAGAGAATCTGGTAAATTTAAACTTTTATTTATTTCACTATAATCTCTGTCTCTTATACTGGAAATTGAAATTATAAAAATGATAAGTATTAATTTCATAATGTTTCAGAGTCTTAGTTTTTTAGATTCTGAATCAAGTTCAGAATGACAAATAAATTACAAAACGTTTAAAACTTGCTCCTTAATCTTCTCCAATTCATCCTTCATCATCACCACCAATTTCTGCATTTCAGAATGGTTAGATTTTGATCCCATGGTGTTGATTTCTCTTCCCATTTCTTGAGTAATAAAACCCAATTTTCTTCCGTTGGCTTCTGTTCCAGCAAGAGTTTCTATGAAATAATTCAGGTGATTTTCTAAACGAACTTTCTCTTCTGTAATATCGTATTTTTCTAGATAAAATATCAATTCTTGCTCAAAACGATTTTGATCTACATTTGCTTGAAGTTCGTCAAGTGCTGTTTTTAATCTAGTTTTTACCGTTTCAATTCGTTCTGCATCATACGCAACTGCATTGTTCATTAGCGTCATGATATTTGCAATTCGATGTAAAAATTCTTTTTCTAATGCAACACCTTCATCTCTTCGAAATTGCATCATGTTTTCTAGCGATTGATCGATTACCGTTTGAATTTCTTTCCAATCGTTTTCGTCAATTTCGTCACGTTCTGTTTTTAAGGCATCAGGCATTCTTACTGCCATTTTCATCAATTCGGTTTCATCAGCATTTGGCAAAACTGCTTTCATTTGGTTGATGTAACCTTTTATAATTGGCACATTGATTTTAGACGATGTTTCTTCGCCTGTAATTTCCACATACAACGAAAAATCAATTTTTCCTCGTTCTAATTTTTGCGAAAGCTGGTTGCGTAAACCCAATTCCATTTCTCTAAAAACAGAAGGCATTCTTGTATTTAAATCTAAACCTTTTGAGTTCAGCGATTTTATTTCTACGGTAATTTTTTTGGTTGGTAATTGCAAAGATGCTTTCCCAAAACCAGTCATTGATTGTATCATTCTTTTATTTTATAGACTTCAAATATAATTAAAAGTTTTCAGTCAAAGTCGCAGTTTTCAGTTTTATACTGTGACTGCTTACTGTGACTGAGAACTCTTTTTTTGTGTAACCAAATAAACTCCGACAAATATTAAAACCGCCGATGTTATTTTGATCCAAGTAAGTTCGTCTTTGCCCAAACTGATGGCGAAAATTGTGGCAAATAATGGTTGTAAATAAATGAAAACTGCCACGATTGTTGGTTTCAATTCACGCATGGAAATTAAATTCAGCAAATACGTTAAAAATGTTGAAAACACTACAACAAAGCCAATTTTCCAATAAATATCGTTTGGAACTATAGCCCAGTTTATCGCTTGAAATTCGTTCCATCCAAAAGGTAAAACCATTATAAATCCGAAGGTGTAAATCCATTTTACAAAGGTGAATGCGTTGTATTTATCCATCAGTTTTTTTACCACAATTAGATAAAAACCATACGAAACCGCGTTTATAAAAACCAGTAAATTTCCTAAAGTAGCATTTGGCGCATTTATCATCGATTTTCCGTAAAGAATTAGAGTTCCGGTTCCAATAAGACCTAAAACTAATCCGAAAACCTTGCGTTTTAGCATGCGTTCTTTCATGATTATTGCCGAAAGAACGAGCACAATCATTGGTGTTGTTACCATTAAAACGGCACCCATAATTGGAGAAGTGTAACTCAATCCTTTAAAAAATGTTAGCATATTTAAGGCAACGCCAAAAAAAGCTGCAGCAATAATTCTAGGAAAATCTCCTAAAGCAATTTTCTCTTTCGGACCAAAAAAGGATACCAACCAAAATAAAATCATTGCACCAAAAACCCGAATTACTATAAAACCAAATGGTTCAATGTACTTTGGCATTACGTCTTTGGCAACAGTAAAAGTCAATCCGTAAATGATGGAAACGAATGTCGCGGCGATTAAAGCCCAAGTTCTTTTAGACATTTTCTAATGCTTTCATTACTTGTAACATGTTTTGTTGCGTGTTTCCGATGTAAATTTTGTCTTGAATTATAAAAACTGGTCGACTAATAAAGGTATAATGCTCTAAAATATACTTGCGATAATCGTCTTCTGTTAAGTTTTTATTTTTCAAATCCATCGATTTGTACAACTGTGCTTTTTTACTAAACAAGGCTTCGTAACTTCCAGAAAGTGAATGCATGTATTCTAATTCTTCCACCGTAATTGGATCTTGTTTTATATCGTGGTATTTTAAATTTGCACTTTTTGGCAACGATTTTATAATTTTTCTACACGTGTCGCAACTCGCTAAATAGTATATCGTATCGGTCATAACTTTTTCTTTTTGCAAAAGTAAGATTTTCAATTCATTTCAAAGATTTTAACCATTAAGATATTTAAGAAAATTAAGTTTAACATATTTTCTCATTGAACTTAACTTTCTTAATGGTTTAAAAAGCAAAAAACTCGCTATTTTTGTAAAAAAATTATAATAAATGAGCACTTTTACTAAAGAAATACATATTCGTTGGGCCGATTTAGATCCAAATTTTCACGTTCGACATTCGGCTTATTACGATTTTGGAGCGCAACATCGTGTTGAAATTCTAGAACAGTTAGGAATGACCGTTAGAGTTATGCAAGAACAACATTTTGGTCCGATTTTGTTTCGCGAGGAATGTGTTTTTAGAAAAGAAATGAGAATGAATCAACAGGTTTTTATTTCTACCAAAGTCGGAAAAGTAAAAGAAGATGCTTCTCGATGGACATTAATTCACGAATTTAAAAACGACAAAGACGAACTTCTAGCAACAATCACTGTAGATGGCGCTTGGATGGACACTAAACTAAGAAAAATCGCAAATCCAACACCACAAATTGCCATTGATGTTATGAATATGATGCCAAAATCAGACGATTTCACGCAATTGTAATTAGAAGCTATTTCCAGCTATTCATTGCAAGTTGGTGATGGAAAATCACATTTTTCTAAGCCCAAAAATGTGCTTCCGTTGGTCGCAATTTTTGGTCAAGAAAAATTGTAATTTTCCATCACCAAGCTTTCCATTACTATCTGGGCTAGGTATTCTCGTTAAATTTAGACTTATCAATTTTAAAACAACTTTGTGACTTGCCATCTTCTTGGCTAAAAACAATCTTTATATCTTTGTAAAAAATATTAGTACAAATGAAATTTAATACCAAAGTTATACACGGTGGACAACACCACGAAAAAGTTACTGGTGCAGTAATGACTCCAGTTTTTCAAACTTCTACTTATGTTCAAACTAGTCCAGGAAAACCAGTTGGCGATTATGAATACAGTCGTGCTGCAAACCCAACGCGTCAAGCTCTAGAAGACGCTTTGGCTTCTATAGAAAATGGCGCACGCGGATTGGCATTTGCATCGGGCTTAGCCGCAACCGATTGTTTACTTAGAATGTTCAAAGCTGGTGATGAAATCATTGCAATGGACGATTTATACGGCGGAACTTATAGATTATTTACAAGATTATACAAAGATTCAGGAATCAAATTTCATTTTGTTGACATGAATGATTTGGAAAAATTCCAATCGTTAATCAATGAAAATACCAAATTGGTTTGGGTAGAAACGCCAACAAATCCGTTAATGAAATTAGCAGATATTGCTGAAATTGCTAAAATTACCAAAAAACACAACTTGCTTTTCGCAGTAGATAATACTTTCGCAACTCCTTATTTGCAAAAACCATTAGATTTAGGTGCTGATATTGTGATGCACTCAGCAACAAAATATCTTGGTGGACATTCAGACGTTATTGCTGGAGCATTGATTATTAAGGACAAAGCATTAGGTGACGAATTGCATTTCAAACAATTTGCAACTGGAGGAACACTTGGTCCAATGGACAGTTATTTGGTTTTACGTGGAATCAAAACGTTGCATTTGCGTGTGCAAAGACATTGTGAAAACGGAATGAAAGTAGCTCAATTTTTAAGCAATCATCCTAAAGTTGCTACTGTTTATTATCCAGGATTACCAAGTCATCCGTTTCATGATATTGCTAAAAAACAAATGAGTGACTTTGGCGGAATGGTTTCATTTACATTCAAATCGGGTAAAAAAGAAGATGCTATTTCATTTTTAGAAAAAGTAAAAGTTTTCACTTTGGCAGAATCGCTTGGTGGTGTTGAAAGTTTGGCCAATCATCCAGCATTAATGACACACGCATCAATTCCTGAAGACAAACGTCTTGAAGTGGGAATTACCGATGATTTAGTACGATTAAGTACAGGTGTTGAAGATATTGAAGATTTACTTGCCGATTTAGAACAAGCCTTTAAATAAAAATAAACATACTAAAAAACCCGATTCAATATTTTTGAATCGGGTTTTTTTATGTTTTTTCTGAAATCTATTGTAAGTAATAAATGTATCCAAAGTTTAGCCAAACATTCCAATCATTGGCTCTGTTTTCTTTATAAATATTTGGATCTGGATTTAAACCATCAACCCAATTAGAGAAATAATATTGCCATCTAAGGTCAATCATTAAATCGGATAATGGAGTTAATTTATATCGAGTACCAACACTTGATACTACAGACCATGTATTGCCACCTTTTCTATCGAAAGCATTGCGGTATTTTTCTGGAGTAACTGTTAATAATTCTCCTAAACCAGGACCAAGTTCTGAATAAGATGTAGGTTTATAGAAACTAAATTGTCCACCTAAACTTATGAATGGTGCCCAACTTCCAATAGTTGCGGTAAAGTCTCTAATGCTGTATGGAAAAAATTCCAATTGCATTCCAATATTTGTAACAGCTGTACTTCCTTTCATTGCACGTAATTGGTCGGCGGTTAAAGACGTTCTGTCTGGATCAACCCATTTTCCAAAATGCTGAAGCTGTGTTTTATTATACGATAATTCACTTCTAAGTTTAAAGTGATCGTTAAAATACGTTTCTGGTGTGTAGCAATTACACTCGGCTTTATAAGAAAAGTTGAGGTAGTGAATTAACCCAATTCCGTAACCAGTATTGCCTGAATTGGTTGAAAAATCATACCTTTCTCCATAATCGGATTGAAAGGCTACAGGTCCAGCTATGACTCCAATTTCATGAGAAAAACCGAACTGTGCATTTGATTGATTTACAAAACCAATGAAAAGCAAAGATAACATTTTGAGGTACTTGGACATTTGGGATATAATTAATTCAATTCGTGACAAATATATAAAAACATCATTCACTAATAAAATAAAATAAATAAATACTTCTATATCTACGAAAAAATGCAGAAATAGTTTTAAAACTACAGAGTAATTTTGATTACCGATAAAAAATCTTAAGAAAAACATAAAAATTATGGGAATTTTAAAAAAAGTAGGCGCATATTTTTAATAAAATGTATCTTTGCCGAATATTCCGAAAACGTTTTCTTAAAC
>NZ_DQDX01000215.1:12245-16295 GCF_003525665.1 Flavobacterium sp. | reverse complement strand
ATTCTTAAAATGTAAAAGAATAATCTTACAAAAAAATCATATTGTTTTCAAGGAATAACTACTAATTTCTTATATATTTGTACTATGCAGTTTTCAGAAATATTAGGTCACGAACACATTAAAAATCACTTGGTTAAAAGCGCAAGCCAAGGTAGAATTCCGCACGCACAATTGTTTGTTGGTCCAGAAGGAAGTGGTACATTGGCTATGGCAATTGCTTACGCACAATATATTGTTTGTCAAAATACTGGAAGTGATAATGCAAACGGAAATGAATCGTGCAATATTAAATTCAATCATTTAGCGCATCCCGATTTGCATTTTGTGTATCCAACAGTTACTACAGAAGATGTAAAATCAAAACCAAAAAGTACTGATTTCATTCAAGATTGGCGTCAATTTATTACTGAAACTCCGTATGGCGGATTATTTGATTGGTATAAAACTCTAGGTGTAAACAACAAACAAGGTGAAATTAGAGTTGACGATGCACAGGAAATTTTAAAAGCATTAGCCTTAAAATCATTAGAAGGAAGTTATAAAATTATGATTATTTGGATGGCCGATAAAATGAATATTGCGGCATCCAATAAACTTTTAAAACTGCTAGAAGAACCAACAGATAAAACGGTTTTCATTTTAATTTCTGAAAACGAAGAAGATATAATTCAAACCATTCGTTCACGATGTCAAGTATTGCATTTTAATGCTTTGCCAGAAAATGTAATTACCGAAGCCTTGGTTTCACGTGAAAAAGTCGACGAAAAAGTAGCTTATAAAATTGCGCATCAAGCACAAGGAAATTATAGCAAAGCACTTCACATTTTACATGAAGATAACGACGAATTACCGTTTGAAAAATGGTTTGTAGATTGGGTTCGAGCTGCTTTTAGAGCCAAAGGAAATGCGACTGCTGTTTTAGATTTAATTTCTTGGAGTGACCAAATTGCAGGTTTGGGAAGAGAAACGCAAAAGAAATTTTTAAATTATTGTATCGATATGTTTCGTCAAGCTTTATTGCTTAATTATCAAGCAGAAAAATTAGTTTATATTGAACCTACAGTTGATAAATTCAAATTAGAAAACTTCGCTCCGTTTGTAACTGGAAATAATATTACTGAAATTTTCAAAGAAATATCGGATGCTTCTTATCATATTGAACGCAACGGAAACGCGAAAATTATTTTAACCGATTTGTCTATAAAACTAACTCGTTTAATTCATAAAAAATAAGTTTAAACGATTAACATAGATTTTTCTAAATAAAATCTGTACCTTTAATTAAGCAAATAATTTTATTTGTTATTATAAAAATCAATTTTATGAACAATACCGCTTCTGTTTTAGTTTTAGCTTTTCTTGCAGTAACTTTTATTATGTCGGCGCACGATAAAATTTTTCATTGGAATGATAATATGGCTTGGTTGAAACCTCATTTTGAGAAAACTATTTTGAAAAATTTGGTTCCGTTAACCACTGGAATTTTACTTGCTTTTGAATTAATTGCCGGAATTTTTTGTCTTGTGGGAATCATAGAACTTTATATCAACGGCGGACGAATGTTTGGTTTTTATGGAGCCGTTTTTTCTTGTATTTCTTTATTGCTAATGCTTTTTGGACAAAGATTAGCTAAAGATTATGATGGCGCAAGAACGATTGCTATTTATTTTGTAGTGGCTATTTTAGGTGTTTATTGGTTGAGTTAAACATTCAAACTCGCCTTAAACATTCGTAATTCTTCCCACGAAAAAGCATCACCTACTTGTTCTTTTAAAGGAGTTAATGATTCTTCTTTGTAACCATAAAATAATTTTTGTAGTTCTTCAATTTTATCTTCTGGAAGAATATCGTTTATGGTAACAGCTTTATCTTGAATGAGTTTGGTGAAATGCGACAAAATGGTTCCTTCAGTAAGTTTTCGAATGTTGGCAATTTCTGCTATCGAATTTTTTTCAACCCAAAGTTCATACGTGATTTGTGATGTAGGTTTCTTGGGAGTTTTATCCGATTTCTTCGCCTTTGGTTCGTATAAACTTAGGTTTTCTTTGTCTTCAATCAAGCTCACATTATTGCGTTTGTAATCTTCAAAAACGCGTTCTAGTTTCTTTGTTTTATACGATTTTATTTCTTCAGAATTCAAATTTTGCTTACTGATGGTTTTTTCATCAATTACAATTTCGATTAACTTTTTAGCTTTCATTAATCGTAAAATGGCATTTACTTGTAAATCTTCTAGAGTCAACAATTCTTCGTAAAACTGTTTCACCAATTTGATTCGCTTTACCTCTTCAATTTTATACAGAATTTCGTAAACAAGCGTATCTAATTTTTCATAAAAATAATTGTAAGCTGCTTGAATTCTTTCGTTTATAAAATTAACATCTACCGTTTCATCTCGAAATAATTTGTCTAATTGTGACATGAATTTGGATGCCGGATCGATTAGGTTTTCACAAAAATCCATTTGTTTTGCCGCCCAATTTCTGTGTTTAGATTTAGCAGAAGTATCCGAATCTAGATAACTAAATTTATGATTACGCCATTCTTGAGCCAATTCTAGCCAATTGAAACTGTTTCTGAGATAGTTATGAATGTAATTTTTGGTGTCTTGCTGTAAATAATTGTGTAAAACTTCGGTCGATGCTTTGTTGTTGGCATATTCCATAACATCATCGTCGTTGGAAATACCATTCATTTGCAGCGGAGAAAGCAAAATTAAGCCATTTAACGAGCGTAAACGCGATAATGCAACGTAGGCTTGTCCTGGAAGAAAAACTTGCGAAACATCGAGCGCAGCTTTGTCAAAAGTTAATCCTTGGCTTTTATGAACGGTGATTGCCCACGCTAATTTTATAGGATAATGCGTGAATGTTCCCAAAACTTCTTCCTCTATTTCCTTCGTCATCGGATTTACAAAATAGCGGATATTCTGCCATTCGTAACGTTCTACGTCAATTGTTTTATTTTCTTCAGGGAAGTGTACGCGAATTTCATCATCGGATAAAGAATGAATTACACCCATTTTTCCATTGAAATAATTTTTATCAAATGACAAATCGTTTTTAATAAACATCACTTGAGCACCAATTTTCAACTCCAAATATTCTTCGAGAGGAAAAATTTTGTCGGGAAAATCGTCCACAATTCTTGCTTTATATCTTCTTGAATTTCCTTCTAAATCGGCAAGTGATTGCACATTGATTGCATCAGCTTTATTGTTGTGCGTAGTTAAAGTTATGTAACCTTTATTTTGTTTTAAATCGAAATTTGGTTTCACAAATTGATTCAAAAAAGCCACGTTACTTTGCGTTATCTTATTGTTTCTTAGATTATTAAGTATATCAATAAAACTTTCATCCGTTTGACGGAAAATTTTAGACAACTCTATATACAATGGTGGATTTTGTAAAATTGCATGCGAATGGAAAAAGAATTTTCCTTTGTAATACTTGCGTAACGTGCGCCATTCTTCATCACGAATTACTGGAGGAAGTTGCAGCAAATCGCCAATAAAAAGCACTTGAACGCCACCAAAAGGTTGTTTTTTCTTTCGTACACTTTGCAACATAAACTCAATGGCATCAAGCAAATCAGATCGTAACATGCTGACTTCGTCAATGATAAGCAATTCCATGTTTTGAATCACCGCTTTTTTTACAGCACTCATTCTAAAATGGCGTCGAAGCGTATCTTTTGATTCAAATTTTACGCTATCTGTAAATTGTCCATCAACGTTATTATCTGGAATAAATCCGCCAAAAGGAAGTTGAAACATGGAATGAATGGTCACTCCGCCAGCATTTAAAGCTGCAATTCCGGTTGGTGCAACTACAACACAATTTTTGTGCGTAGTTTGGATAATTTCTCTAAGTAAAGTGGTTTTTCCAGTTCCAGCCTTTCCTGTTAGAAAAACAGATCGGTTGGTTTGGTTTATGAATTGAAGTACGTATTTTGCTTCGGCAGATATGAATTCCATTGGCTTATATTTTAGAAAAACAAATGTAAGTAATTGATATTAAATTCCAAATAAAAAAAATTCCAAATTCCAAA
>NZ_DQDX01000215.1:0-12178 GCF_003525665.1 Flavobacterium sp. | reverse complement strand
AGTTTTAAAAATTTATTTCTTTTCTTCCGCTTTTACTGCTGGTTTTTCTTCTTTTTTACCTTCAGATTTGTATTTATCATTTACTAATTTGATAACATCCTTAGTAACGTCATAACTGTCTTTTGCATACAAAACTGTTGCAGCTTCGCCAGTTCCAAGAAGATAATCGTATCCTTTTTCTTTACCGAAATCTTTAAACATTTTTTTGTATTTTTTTACTAACGAATCCATTTCTGTTCCGCTTTCACCTTGCAATTGTTGCATCATACCTTGTTGCGCATATTGCAATTGTTGCTCTCTTTGTTGTAATTCTGCACCTTTTTGTTGTGCCCAAGCTTGACCATTTGCCATTGCATTTTTCTTGAAACTAGCTGCTTCTGCTTCAAATTTTGCTGCTTCGGCTTTTAATTCTGCACCCATTTCTTCAGCTTTCGCTTTGTATTTAGCTTCAATGTCTTTTGCTTCTGTACTTTCTTCCATCAATTTAGAAGTGTCGATGTAAGCTGTTTTTAATGCTGTTGAAGTTCCTGATTGATTACAAGAAATTAATGCTGCTGAAAGTGCAAGTGCTGCGATTATTTTTTTCATTCTGTTTTAGGTTTCTATTTATTATTTTGCCAAAAGTATAAAATTTTAATTTGAAATGATAAAAAGTTATAAAATTGACCATTTTTTAATGGTATAAGCGTTTGTTATTGAGTTAAAATTCGATATAAGTTATCTCTATTAAAACCGACTTCAATAAATGCGATTTAAGAAACGTTCTCATTTTGGACAACTTCTACTGCGTTTTGGCTGATTTTGATTGAAAATTCGCTTTTATTTTAATTTTTAGCGTTTTTTATGACGTAAATATGCGAAGAATATTCAGAATTTCGTGCTGCTTTTAAATTTGACTTCAATCCGATGAAAAATGCTTTGATGAAATTCATTTTACCAGTTTTATATTTTTCAGATAAAAGTGACACATAAAAACTATCAAATTTCATTGGAAGCTCTTTTGTCAATTCTAATTTTTCTTTAGCAAATAATTTTTGAATTGCTGTTTTAGAAAAATGCCACAAGTGAATTGGAACATCAAATGCTGCCCAGAATTGTCCGTAATGTTTTGCATCAAATGATTTAAAATTGGGAACCGCTATAATGATTGTTCCATTTGGTTTGATCAATCTTTTCAATTCTGTAATTTGTTCTTCTAGATTTGGAACGTGTTCAAGAACATGCCACATTGTGATAATGTCAAACGAATAATTTTCTAGTTCGGATAAATTTTCTACAAAAGAAACGCCTTTAGATTTTGCGATATTTTTTGCTTTATCACTAGGTTCGATTCCTATAGTTTGCCATCCGTCATTTTTACAAACCGATAAAAAATCACCAACTCCTGCTCCAATATCTAGAATTCTACCTTTGGGCGATTGCGAATTAATTAATTTTAATTTGTTTTTTAAAGCGATTGATTTTACAAACTGATACATTTTTTCGAACAACGATTTGTTTCCGTCGGTGTGCGAAATGTAATCTACGCTTTCGTAGTAACTTGGTAATTTATCTAAAGAAGGTTGCGGATATGTAATTAGCATATCTAAATCTTCATCATAAAGCAACTCAAAAGTTTCTTGAGAAACCGAATAATCTTTTACTTTTAAAAAAGGTTTCGTGTTTTTAATATCCATTTTATTTTATTTCTTCTGAAACAATTATTTTAAAATTGAACAGAAATCTCTTTATTTATAGGTGTTGGCAAAGTAAGTTTCACGTGGAACAAAACTAATATTAGATATTAGATTTTAAATATTGGATATCTAACGTCCAAGGTGAATTAATAAAACCGAAACGTCGCTTGGTGAAACTCCGCTTATTCTTGATGCTTGTGAAATGGTTACTGGTCTAATTTTAGAAAGCTTTTGCTTTGCTTCTATCGACATTGATTTTATTTGTTCGTAATCAAAATCTACTGGAATTTTAAAGTTTTCTAAACGAGTTAGTTTTTCAGCGTTGTTTCTTTCTTTGTCAATGTAACCAGAATATTTTACCTGAATTTCTGCTTGCTCTAGAATTTCTCTATCAAGATTATTTGTTTCTGCATACTCTTTTACTTTATCAAACTTCATGAAATCGTCTAATTCTAATTGCGGACGAGAAAAAATCTTAAACATTTTATCGGATTGAACAATTGCTGAACTTCCCTTTTCTTCTAAAACAGGATTTGCCTCTGCCATTGTTAAACTTGTTTCTTTAAAGAAATTCACCATTTTTTCGCTGGCTTCAAATTTTTCTTCCATTCTACGAAGACGTTTTTCTGAAGCTAAACCAATATCAAAACCTTTTGGTGTTAATCTAAAATCGGCATTATCTTGACGCAATAAGGTTCTGTATTCTGCACGAGAAGTAAACATTCTGTATGGTTCTTCTGTTCCTTTTGTGATTAAATCATCAATTAAAACACCAATATACGCTTCGTCTCTTTTTAGAATTAATGGTTCTTTTTCGTGAACTTTTAAATGCGCATTTATTCCGGCCATTAATCCTTGAGAAGCTGCTTCTTCATAACCTGTTGTTCCGTTTATTTGTCCGGCGAAATATAAACCTTCAACTAATTTAGTTTCTAGTGTATGTTTTAATTGCGTTGGAGGAAAATAATCGTATTCTATTGCATAACCTGGACGAAAGAATTTCACTTTTTCAAATCCTGCAACCGAACTCAATGCTTTAAATTGAATGTCTTCTGGAAGCGATGTTGAAAATCCGTTTACATATACTTCGCATGTATCCCAACCTTCTGGTTCAATAAACAATTGATGTCTTTCCTTGTCTGCAAAACGATTAATTTTATCTTCAATTGATGGACAATATCTTGGTCCGAGTGACTTAATTCTTCCGTTGAACATTGGAGAACGATCAAATCCTTCTCTTAAAATATCGTGAACATGCAACGACGTATAAGTCATATGACACAATTTTTGATGAGATAAAGGTTTTGTTTCGTCTGAATAAGAAAATTTATCTGGACGAATATCGCCTGGTTCTTCAATCATTTTAGAATAATCTAACGAACGTCCATCAACTCGTGGTGGCGTTCCTGTTTTCATTCTTCCCGATTCGAAACCTGCTTTTACTAGATCTTCTGTAATTCCGTATGCAGCGCTTTCGCCTGCTCTTCCTCCGCCAAATTGTTTGTCGCCAATATGAATTAATCCGTTAAGGAAAGTTCCATTAGTTAATACAACCGATTTCGCTTTAATTTCAATTCCAAGTGAAGTTCTAATTCCTTCTACTTTTCCGTTATTGATTATTAAACCTGAAACCATTTCTTGGTAGAAATCTAGGTTTGGTGTTCGTTCTAACATCAATCGCCATTCTTCTGCGAAACGCATTCTGTCTGACTGAACTCTTGGCGACCACATTGCTGGACCTTTTGACTTGTTGAGCATTTTGAATTGAATGGCGGTTTTATCGGAAACAATTCCCGAATAACCGCCAAGCGCATCAATCTCACGGACAATTTGTCCTTTGGCTATTCCGCCCATTGCTGGATTGCATGACATTTGTGCTATGTTCTGCAAGCTCATTGTTACCAATAAAGTTTTAGAACCTAGATTTGCCGCAGAAGCTGCTGCTTCGCAACCTGCGTGTCCTGCTCCAACTACTATTACATCGTATGTGTTAAACATTTTAATTTTAGATTTTAGATATTAGATATCCAATATTTGATTTTAATATCTTTTGTTCCACGTGGAACGTTTGCAAAAATTCAACCAAGATTATCTACTAGCCCTGATTATCTCACCTTGTTAATGATTTTCATTGGTGTTCGATGAATTTCATTTGTAGTGGAAAGCTCCCGATTTTTTATCGGGACTTGCAACGGAAAGCAGGAATTGCCATTACCGAAAATTACCAAGCCATTCGCTCCAAAAAAAACTTAATGTTCCACGTGAAACATCTTGATTTTTTCGTCTTCCTTTTGGCGCATTAATTGTTCGTCTTCTTCAGATTTATCTTTGAATCCGCAGTAATGCAGAATGCCATGCGCAAGAACACGTTTTAATTCTTCGTCGAATGTTACGTTGAAATCTTGAGCGTTTTCACGAACTCGTTCTATAGAAATGAAAATATCACCGTGTAATTCGTTTCCTACAGTGTAATCAAACGAAATAATGTCGGTTAATGTGTCGTGATCTAGATATTGTTCGTTTAAATTAAGAAGATATTCATCGTCACAAAAGATGTAATTGATGTCACCTTCTTTTTTATTTTCTGATAAAATTACTTGCGAAAGCCAATTGGATAATTGGTCTTCGTTGGGCAATTCAAAATCGGTTTCGTAATTAAAACTAATCATTTTTCTTGAAATATTCTTGAACCTTTTGGTTGAAATTTTGGTGCAAAGGTAGCGTTTGTCTGTTTAAAATTTCTACACTATTCAAATATTCTTGAAGACGCGTTGGCAAAGCGTTAGTTGAATTGATGAAATCCTTCTTATTGGTTTCGGCTTGACGCTTCTTTTCTTGACCTTGTTGTTGAATCGCTTTGTCTAGTTTTAGCATTTCGTACTTTAGATTTAGCATCTTTTGCAGCACGTCGTTATTGAAACCTTTGTTGAGTAATTGCTTCTCAATTTGTTTCATTTGATCTAGTGCATTTTGCCCTTGTCCGCCCATGCCTTGTTTATTCAATTCGTTTTGTAAAGCTTCACGAAGTTGTTGTTGCTCTTTGTAAATTTCCATAATCTTCTCTGCATCGCCTTCACCATCTTCGCCATTCTCGCCTTTTTCATTTCCTTTAGAACTTCCGTTTCCTCCAGAACCTTGTCCGCTTTTACCGTCTTTTCCTTTTCCGTCCTTGCCTTGTTTTTGTCCTTCTTTTCCGCCTTCTTTTTCTCCACCTTGTCCACTACTTCCTTCACCCGGTTTTTCTCCAGGTTTCATTCCCTTCTTCATTTTGTCGCCAAGACCTTCTTGCTTTTTAATAATATCTGGAAGTTGCATTCCCGAACCTTGCCCAGGCGATGGTTTTCCTTTTCCTGCGCCTGGCATCGACATTGCCATAGCCATTTGCATGTTGTTAAGTGTGACTTCTAACATGTCGGCCAATTTGTTAGCAGAACTTGTAGCGAATTGTTGGTGTGAAGTTCCTTTAGAAACATTGGCGTCTGCTAAAGTTTCAAGAGCTTTGTCTACGTTGTATTGTACATTTCCAACTTCACGCGTTACGTCTTCAGCGATTTTTGGATTACGTAATGACATAGCAAAAAGACTATCATCAACATGCTTGAATTGTTGCTTTAGATTTTGCTGAATTTTTAGATTTTTATTGAACGAAGGCGAACCGCGTTTTAAACCTTTAAACTGTTTCATCACGTCTTCTTGAGAAAATGAATACGCCAAAAGATTATCAAGAATTTGACGCAACATCGCAATATCTTCTTCCATTTGCTCTTGCTCACCGGCTTCCATGCTTTCTTGCATTTCCTGACTCATTTGCTTCATTTTTTTGGAAGCGCTTTTCTGTTTTGGTTTTGCTCCAGCTTTAGATTGTTTCTTTAATTCATCTGAAGCTTTCTTCAAATCTTCGTCAATACTTTTTTCTTTTGGAGCGGTTTCTGGTAAATCAACAGGTGATTTTAATTCTTCATTGTCTTTCTTTAAATCGTTCAATTCTTTTTGGATCTCATCAAATTCCTTATTGATTTCTTCTTGCTTTTCTGTATTATTTTCTTTTTCGTTTTCAGATAATTTATCTTGCTTTTCTGAAAGTTTCTCTAGTTTATTAGCAATTTGTTCGGCCTTTTTTTCTACATAATATTTCTTAGTAAGTTCAACAAGTTGTTCCAAACTTTTGGTTTGATTTTTACCTTGCTGTTTTAACTTATCCATTTTTTCGAACAATTCTTCTTTCTGAATTTTATCATTCAGTTCTTTCAACTCGTCTAAAAGCTTTTTATTTTTTTCGAATTCTTTATCTACTTTTTCTAGACGTTCTTTTAAAAGTTCTTTGACTTCATCTTTTTTATCGGTCTTGAACTTCTCTAAATTGTCTTTCATTTTCTCTGCAAATTCTTTCATCATTTCGTCTTGCTTTTTTTGACGATTAATAAAATCATTTACTTTTTGTTGTTCCTTAAATTCTAGGTTGTCTTTTTCCTTACCCATTTTTTGCAATTTCTCCATTTCGTTGAATTGCTTTTCTTGAGTTTTTAAAGATTTTTCTAATGAATTAATGTTGTCGTTTTGTTGCATCATCATTTGATCTTCCTTTTCTACATCGGTTGATTCACGATGAGAAAACACAGATGATTTGGTGCTTTTGTAATTGTGTAACGCATCGTTATCAAAAACTTCAAAATAATAATCATACGAAACTCCAACTTGAATTGGCAAATTACTTGGGAAAGCAAATACGAATTGGTCGTAAATATCTCTTTTTACGTTAATTGTTCCACGTTTAGCATTATTAGGATTGTCTTTAGGATAATACACAATTTGAAGCTTAGAAAGTCCGTAATCGTCTGAAACTTGACCTAAAACATAGTTTTTAGAAATCTTTAAACTGTCTGGAGCATTTCCTACAGAGATTGTTGGATATTGATCTTTGATAACAGAGATCTGATAGTTTAGTTTTTCGTAATTCTGAACTTTATTATTTGAAGTAAGAATTTGATAATCTGTGTTTTGACTGATATTTTTAGTTAATAAAAACTGATTGTCTTGTTTTGAGAAGGAATATTTTGCTGCATCGTTCACCCAATCCACCTTTTGAGTTGCAAGCGTATTCATTTTCCAAGTGATTCTTGTTCCTTCTGGAATAACTGCGTTTCCTGTTCCTTTTACTATTTCTGATTTTTTATTCAAATATCCTGGGAAATTCAAAATCATTTCGAAATTAGCAATTGATGGAACTGTAATTACGGCCAATTCAAAATCATTCGAAGAAACTTCGTTAGCTTCAATATGAAATTCAATATTTTCCTTTGGCTTCGGAATTACAAATTGAAATTCACCAGCTTTATTACTTTCCATAAAATAACTTTCGTCACCAATAAAAATCATTGCATTTTCTGGAACGATTTTTCCAACAGTTTTCACTTTTAAAAGAAAATCTTTGTTTTGTTCGGTTTGTAAATTCGAATTTAAAACTTGGAATTCAAATGGCGCTGGTGGCAAAAATTGATCTTTGTAATTCACTACACGATTAAAACTTTGAGAAATAATATCGCTTTGCCCTGATATCATAAAAAACAAAAAGAACAAAATAGGAATAATCGCTAGAGGCAAATATCTTTTATTGTTTCCAAAATTTATCGCGTTTCCAAAAGGTATTGGTTGCAATGTATTTGCTTTTTGATCTATCGAAGCAAGAAGTAATTCTGATTTATTTTGATCATTAGAAAGCTGAAGAAAATTAGTAAGCTTGTCGCCTACTTCACTAAAATGACTTCCAATAATTTTTGAAGCATCGTCAAAATTGATTCCTTTTTGGAGTTTGAACAATTTAAAAATCGGAAACAAAATAAATCGTAGCAACAAGAAAAGTTCCACGGCGATGAATGTCCAAAATAAAACGGTTCTTGCTGTTGGTTTTAACCAAAGGAAATATTCTACAAAAAGTGTAAAAAGAAAATACAGCAATCCCAATCCTACAAAGAAAATGGTTCCACGTAGTAATTCGTTGGTGTAAAACTTCTTAATAAACTGTTCAAGTTTACTGTAAATTATGTTTTGATTCTCCAAAATTGTTAATCATTTGTTTATAACCGATAAAAATACAAATTTATACTTACGATAAAAGTTAAATCTTTACTAAAGACAAAAGCAATGGCAATAACAATTTCAATAGCAAATTGTATCTTTGCACATTGAATCAACTTTATACAAAAAAAATGTCTAAACAAGTTCGTGTGCGTTTTGCACCAAGTCCAACTGGACCTTTACATATTGGCGGCGTTCGTACTGCCTTATTTAATTATTTATTTGCTAAAAAACATGGAGGCGTTTTCTATTTGAGAATTGAAGATACCGATCAAAATAGATTTGTTCCTGGTGCCGAAGAATACATCATGGAAGCACTGAATTGGTTAGGAATTGCTCCGAGTGAAACGGTTGGAAAGAACGAAAAATTTGGACCTTACCGTCAATCTGAAAGGAAAGATTTGTACAAACAATATGCTGATCAATTGATTACTTATGGAAATGCTTATTATGCATTTGATACACCAGAAGCTTTGGATAGCTTGAGAAAAGAATATGAAGCAGAAGGAAAAACATTCATTTACAATTGGAGTAATCGTGAAAAATTGGATACTTCGTTAGTAATTTCAAAGGAAGAAACCGATAAAAGAATTGCTGCAGGCGAGCATTTTGTTATCCGATTTAAAACTCCGATTGATGAAACGTTGCATTTAAAAGATATCATTCGTGGCGATATAAAATTTGAAACCAATTTATTAGACGATAAAGTTTTATTTAAATCAGACGGAATGCCAACCTATCATTTGGCGAATATTGTTGATGACCATTTAATGGAAACTTCGCATGTGATTCGTGGTGAAGAATGGTTGCCATCAATGCCATTACACGTTTTGCTATACAGAAGTTTTGGTTGGGATGCACCAGAATTTGCTCATTTACCATTGATTTTGAAGCCAATTGGAAATGGAAAGTTATCGAAACGTGATGGTGATAAAATGGGATTTCCTGTTTTTCCTTTAGAATGGAAAACCGAAGAAGGAATTTCATCAGGCTACAGAGAAAACGGATTTTTTCCAGAAGCTGTTGTAAACTTTTTAGCTTTACTGGGCTGGAATGACGGAACAGATCAAGAATTATTTTCGTTAGAAGAATTGGCAGAAAAATTTGATTTGAATAGAGTTCACAAAGCTGGAGCAAAATTTGATCCAGAGAAAAATAAATGGTTCAATCATCAGTATTTACAAAAACAAAGTGATGAAGATTTGGCGAAAGCCTTTGCTCCTATTGTTTATGAAAAAGGAATTGATGTAGATTATACAACTTTAGTAAGAATAGTTTCTTCGATAAAAGAACGCGCTAATTTCGTATCCGATTTCTGGGAATTAGCCGATTATTTCTTTGTTGCTCCAACTTCTTATGATGAAAAAGCTGCGAAGAATTGGAAAGAAGAAACGCCAAATTTAATGCAACAATTGATTTCTGTTTTAGAAAATGTGGGTGAATTTACTTCATTAAACATAGAAACAATTGTAAAAGATTGGATGATGAAAAACGAAATTGGAATGGGTAAAGTGATGCAACCTTTCCGATTGAGTTTGGTTGGTGCTTTAAAAGGTCCGCATCTTTTTGATATTGTAGAATTGATTGGAAAAGAAGAAACCATCAAGCGATTGGAAAAAGCGATTGCTAGTTTATAGAAAAAGAAAAGTCCCGATTGATTCGGGACTTTTTATTTTATAGATTAAACAACACTTGAGCGCTTACCGTTCCGTGGTTTCCTTTAAAATCGCCTCCGTTTAACGTTTTTAAACTATTTTCTTTGTTTAAATTGTTTAAGATGTTGTTCACTCCATATTGATAAAAAACAACTGCTCTTACTAATCTATTTCCAGCTGAAACTCCAAAATACAAGTTTCCGTTTATTTTTGTTATGTCTTCAATTTGCTTTGCTTGTAAGAGTGTTCCGTTGATGATGTTGGTTTCGTCTGCTTCTTGCACACTCATTTTTCCGTTTACTTGTAAAACTGGTCCGAAGTCTAAAGAAACGTGATCTTTCACGATATTATAACTGAGTAATAATCGAACTTGCGCTCCAGAAACACTGAACTCGGTATCTTTTTTAGCCAAAGAAACAGAAGTTGTTTCAAGTGAAAAAGTATTGTAGAAAAATTGCATTCCGAAAATCATACTAAAATCATTGTAGTAATTTCCTCTTACAGAAAATCCGCCTGCAAAACCTATTCCTGGCTTAGAATCGAAATTGGATGTAAATAAAGTAGATTGTGAAATTCCGCCAGAAATACCAATTCTATTTCCATCTCTATTACCATGTTGGGCAAAAATTGAACTTGTAAAAACAAAAAAAACTACTGCTAAAAAATATTTCATCATTATTAAAAATTAATTTGTAACAAACATAAGTTATTCTCGTATAATTACTGTATTAACAAACTAAATATTATATAATGGATGTTTTTTTAATTGTTTTAGCTGTCTTTGCACTGATTATTTTGTTTTCTTCATTCTTCACTGTGAAGCAACAAACAGCTGTTGTAATTGAGCGATTTGGTAAATTTACAAGTATTAGAAACTCTGGTTTACAACTTAAAATTCCTATCATTGATCGAGTTGCAGGAAGAGTAAATCTACGTATTCAACAACTTGATGTATTAATTGAAACGAAAACTAAAGATAACGTGTTTATCAAAATGAAAGTTTCGGTTCAGTTTAAAGTGATTCAGGATAAAGTATATGAAGCGTTTTATAAATTAGAATATCCGCATGATCAAATTACGGCTTATGTATTTGACGTAGTTCGTGCTGAAGTTCCTAAATTAATTTTGGATGACGTTTTTGTTAGAAAAGATGATATTGCAATTGCGGTAAAACGTGAATTGAACGAAGCAATGACGACTTATGGTTATGATATTATCAATACTTTGGTTACTGATATCGATCCAGACATTCAAGTGAAAAATGCGATGAATAGAATCAACGCTGCCGATAGAGAAAAAACGGCTGCAGAATTTGAATCTGAAGCACAAAGAATTAGAATTGTTGCTAAAGCAAAAGCTGAAGCAGAAAGTAAAAAACTTCAAGGTCAAGGTATTGCAGATCAACGTAGAGAAATTGCACGTGGATTGGTAGAAAGTGTTGAAGTATTGAATTCGGTTGGAATTAACTCTCAAGAAGCTTCGGCGTTAATTGTAGTTACACAACATTATGATACGTTGCAAGCGATTGGTGCAGATACTAATTCGAATTTGATTTTATTACCAAATTCACCACAAGCTGGAAGCGATATGTTGAATAATATGGTGGCGAGTTTTTCTGCAAGTAACCAAATTGGTGAAACAATGAAAAATCAGCCAAAACGTGTGAAGGCAAAAAATGATCACACATCAGCAGATTTTAATCCATCAGATACAAGTAATCCAACAGACGAAGTATAAATTTAATTTTATAACAAAAAAAAGAGGCCTAATCGCCTCTTTTTCTGTTTATATACCAATTGAAAACATACGGAATAACTAGCTTTAAAATCGTTCCATACGTTCCAGAAAATACTTTTTGATACAAGTTTCCAATCAATGAAATCGACTTTGATGGAAGAATGCTGTCCTTGGTTTTATCAATACTTAAAAGCATTTTTTGGTAATAGATTTCCTTTTCTAATTTTAGAATTTCTAAATCTTGCTCAATTTCTGCGTAAGATGAATATTTTTTTGTTTCCATAAATTAGTCGTTAAAAAATATTTCTGAGAATTTTTCTAAAATTGGTCCTTCTACTATTTTATCTTTTACTAAAAATAAAAGTAAGGCTAGAACTAAATAAATTCCGGCCACGGCAAGAAATCCTAATGGATAACTATCGAATAGATTACCCAATGCAAATGCTCCAGCAATCGATACAAAAAGCAACACAATAGAAAGACAAATGGTAATAAGTAAAAACTTAAGCATCAAAGTAGTAGACTTCATTGCCACTTTAAAACCCCAAAGTTTATAGTAAGCAATGCTGCTATCTAGATAAGCTTTAGCATTTTCTTGAACTGCATCTGTGTGTTCTTTTAAATCTTCAAATGCCATTATTTTTGAAGTTTAGCGTTTTGTTTTTTTAATTCGGCCAATTTTTCTTCAAGAAACGAAATCGCTTCTTCGGCTTTATAACTCGAATTAGAAAGTAAGTCTTCTACCGTTTCTTTAAAATCTGCTTTCGATTTAGAAAACTTGTCTTTCGCCTCTTCTTCTATCGAACTCCATTTATCTTTGGCTTGATCTTTTAAATCATCAAAACCGTCTTTGAGTTTTTCTCTAGTTTTTTCACCTTTATCTGGAGCAAATAAAATTCCTACTCCAACTCCAATTGCTGCACCAACTAAAAGTGCTAATGCGCCATTTCCATTTTTGCTTGACATAACTTTTGATTTAATTATTTTAAAATTACAAAAAATATTTCTTTTTTAGTGTTAATAAGCAGTTAAAGG
>NZ_DQDX01000216.1:3653-5297 GCF_003525665.1 Flavobacterium sp. | reverse complement strand
ATAATAAATTAATTAAACTTTAAGATATGACACAAGTATTGGCAATTATGATTATCGTTTTTGTATTTCTTTCCATATATTTTATGATTAAAATAAAGAATGTTACTGTAAGACTTACAAAAACAAAAGAATTAAACAACGAAGAAAATAAGTTAGAAAAGAAATACCAATTTATTAAAGGCTTGTATTAAAAAGTAAACTAATTTGAAAAACTACTTTTGTCGTGATAAGTAAGCATTTCCATAAGTGCTCAAATTAATTTTCTGAGATAGTTTGAAGCTGCTGACTCACTTAAACTGTCTCGATTTAATATAAGGTGCCAAATTTAAAAAAAACAAATAGTTAAAAAGTACCCATAAATTTGTTTTCTTTTGAATTTGGTTAGTTGAAAGCCCTTGTGTTTATTTACATACAGGGCTTTTTTATTTTATAGAAAAATTCCAAATAAATAGACTAATTAAGAAAATACTAGTTTAAAACTATTTTCGTTTACAAAATTTATTAACCATTTAACTCTTAACATTATGGCATCAACATCCGAAACAGGACACGCAAAAAATGTAGCAAATTTTCAAGACTTAATTGAGTTCGTTACAGGTTATGGAGCAACCTACAACCCATCAAAAAACAGTTTAAAACTTGCGCAACTCGTTGCTTTAAAACATCAGCTGAAAGTATTTTAGCAGATGTTATTGCAAAAAACACCAATTACAACAACAAAGTAAATGAGCGCATAACCGCTTTCAGCGGTTTAAAGTCATTTTCTACTCGTTTGATCAATGCTTTGCAAACTACCGATGCAACACCCGAAACAATCGGCAACGCTAAAACATTTAATCGCAAAATGCAAGGTAAAAAGGCATCATCAGTGCAAACTCCAACTGACCCAAACACACCAGCACCGACAACAATTTCCTCAAGTCAGCAATCTTACGACCAGCTTATTCAACATTTAGCAGGATTAACCTCAGTTTTAGAAGCAGAACCAAGCTACACACCAAACGAAACCGATTTGCAAGTAGCAACTATTCAAGCTAAAATTGCAGACCTAACAGCAAAGAATACAGCCGTTGCAACTGCATACACAAGCATCAGCAATTCAAGAATAGCAAGAAACGAAACTTTATATTCTTCAACCACAGGATTAGTTGAAACCGCTTTGGAGGTTAAAAAGTACATTAAGTCAGTTTTTGGTGCAACAAGTCCGCAATATGCACAAGTAAAAGGAATAGAGTTTTCAAAACCTCGTTTATAAAACAACAACATTTAAAAAGAGAATAAAAAGAATAAAACTTATTGCGTGAGCAATAAGTTTTATTCTTTTATGTTTTTGGTTTATTGCTACCAATTTTAGAAAACCCACTACCCTATTTAGAATTATACAAACAAGTTTTTAAAATATATCAAACAATTTTAGAAGTATGTCATAAAACTTTAGAAACTTATTAACCTGAATTAGATATATGTCATAAAACTTTAGATTTATGTCATACAAGTTTAGATTTATGTCATAAAGGTTTAGAATTATAGCATACAGTTTTAGAAATATAGCAACCTTATTTAGAAAACTATTAACCTCGTTGAAAATGAAATTTAGTAGTGGAAAAGAAGTGCAGCCACCAACAGCCGTTTCACGAAATTGCG
>NZ_DQDX01000216.1:0-3592 GCF_003525665.1 Flavobacterium sp. | reverse complement strand
TGAGTTGTGCAACATGCACAGCCGTTTCACGAAATTGCGGGGTTTGGGATTTATCAGAATTGGTAATTTTTGAAACTAAATTTTGTCTATATTTGTAATTAAAAGTGTTGAAAATCCGCAACTTCGTGAAGCGGCGACACGTTAGCAGAAACCTTTAGGAAAACCCACAAATCATACTAAAAATTAACATTATGAAAAAATTAGTTATTTTGATAAATATTATTTTTTTTGCATTTTGTTTGAACTCGTGCTCAATCGAAAATAATAATGATGATAATGATGACGGTGTAACTTATCACAAATTTGTTACCAGTGATAAAAACAACATTTTAAGTTATAATTATGTTCCAAATCAAATCATTACATATGAAAATCAATTTGGAGAAAAATTGCATTTTAAGGTGATTTCAAACACTACAAAAAAATATGGTGATTATTCAAGCGGTACATTTTCAGGTGGAGGTGGAATTTTGGAATCATACTACGACTCTAAAATAATTAGATTAGAAATAGTTGAAAATGAAGCAAATTTCATAGAAGAACAAGTAAGCTATATTTTTTCAAAAAGTGAAAACAATTTTAAAAACGGAATTAAATTTCCAATTTGGAATTTTGAACAATTTACATTTTTTGATGAAATGGATAGACCAATCAATATAAACTTAAGGGATTTTAACAATTCTACTAAAATAGAAATGGACATTAATGGTCATTTATTTAAAAAGGTTGTTGTTATTAATTCTGGAAGCGACATAACAAAACCAAATGCATGGGGTGCACTATTACCAAATAATGTTAATAAACTTTATTACGATTTTGAATTTGGTATAATACAATTTAATGATATTGAAGGAAAAAATTGGAAAGTAATTTATCCTTAATTATAAAGTACAACTCATTTTCCAACAGCAGTTTAAAGAAATAGCTAGGTACTTTATTTGAAATCAAAAAGGTTTCTAATTTAAAAATATTGTACTATTTGTAATCCTTGGTATTGCTTTAACGCCACTGAAAGCAAGCCTCAGAACGTTAAAAGCTGTTTATGGCTACTCGCCATCTTTGGTAAATTAATAAAAACTAACTTCCTCCAAAATAAAGTTATTCTTTTGGACTTCAAGATTTCCTTAAGAGCTAATTTCGAGCTTGTATCCTTTTGCGCGTACCACAACAATTTTTATAGTCGGGTCTAATTCTAGTTTTTTTCTAAGTTTTGAAATAAACATATCCAAACTACGTCCAACTACAACACCTTCATCTTCCCATAGCTCTTTTTGCAGTCGGCTTCGCTCTATGGTTTCATTCGGAGATTGTGCAAAAATAAGTAACAGACGCGTTTCTGTTCCAGTAAGATCTATTGTTTTTTCGTTCATCATCAACTTCTTATTCTTCGAATCGAACACCACCGAACCCAAAGTAAACGTACTTGTAGACGCAACATCAGGTAAAGTTTCCTTCTTCTTTCGAGTTCTAAAAAAAATAAAACCAATAAAAGCTAACAATGGCAGACTTCCCAAAAGATACCCATTTTTTGCAGTTAGTATTGCTTTCGATTTGAATTTAATATTGATCATGTAACAAGCTTTGGGTTGCTTTCTTCCTAAACAAGCTACAATATCATCTTTTTTATTTTTGGATATAGCATATCCATAAGCTACACTTGAGTTGCTGCAGTTTAAAACGTTAACAACATAATCATTTGTAAGGATATCTTTTGCCAACAAACGCTGAGTAGTATTCACTAGAGAATCCGTTTGAAAAGTAAGTTCCTTCTCAAACCTAATTTGATATTCATTTTCAGCTATCTTTTTTAACGGAAGAACTCTTGATGTACTGTCGCCCGATTGTAAAAGTAGTTCATGTCCAATCCTGCGAAGCAAAACTTCTCTTCTCGAAATATCAAAATCGTCTCTATCATCTGTAGTGAAAGCCACGCAGATTACTGATACAAACAATAGTAGTACTAAACCGAATAGGTAGTTGCGTTTTTCCGAGAAGCGATTTCGGCTAGAAAGCATAGTGTCAAGTTTTTATTTACAAAGTTTACAATTTTATTTACAATCCCAATCTCTAAAACTAAAAAATATCCATGTAAATTCGCTTAATCAATTTAAAAACATTTATAACTTATGAAAAAAACTATGCATTTTCTAATCGTAACGCTAGCTGTTATTAGCGGATTAGTATTTACAAATTGTGAAACTAAAAACGAACCAAAACCATCGGCAAAGAAGTTATCTGTTGCAGATAAGAAAGCAAATCTAGATCAACGAAAAAAATGGGAAGCTTCTCCAGACGGAATCAAGTACAAAGAATGGGAAGTTTCTCCAGAAGGCAAAAAAGTGCATGCCAGTCATGATAAAATAAAGAAGTACATAAAAGATTTCACCGATATGGAAGCTGTGATAACCTCTGTTACTTTTCAACGCGAAAATGCAAAATCATCTGGACCAAAATGGCTTATTGTTAAGATAAATGACGAAGAATACATGATGCAATACAGTAGTAAAGAATTTGAACCGTTAAAAAACCTGAAAGTCAACGACAAAATAATTGTAAGAAGTCACAGTGCAGGCTATTCGCACAATCATCCGTATTTAATTTTATCGGGTGACTATATTGAGCAAGATAATAAGGTGCTTTTTAAACGTGACTTTAGTAAAAATAACGGTTGCTAAAATTAATGCCACGCTACTAACGATTGTATTTTAGTTTTAATCTTAATAGTAACTACTAAATACAACCTACAACAATAAAAAGATGTAGGTTTTTTTTATGCTTCCACGTTTCATGACAAGTAATTTATTTTTTATATATTTGGATGATATACGCTAATGAGTAGCGCTAATCATAACAAATTTGGGTAGATAGTCGCTATAATGTTGCGACTATATATAAGTTGGACAAAATTGGCGAGTCCTACGTGTTATTTGCACAATGAATTTTCGGGATATTTTTTTGGATAAAAAAGAGAAAGGAATTTCGCTACAAGTCTTTCGATTAAAATCGTAAAAAGTTTACTTTCAAACGTTTGACAACGTAAAGACTTAGCAAAGTTAGTTTAAAAAAATGACAAAGTCAAGACTATTTTTTTTTGGTAACTTTTTATCCCAAAAAAATAGAGCCCAAAAACCCTATTATTGACTTCGCCTAGCAGGCTTGCTAAGCGCAATAAATAATTAGTTTCATTGATTTAGATTGTGTTAAAAAATATTGGGGTAGCATCGCCAACTACGTTACAGAAAATAGTAACTTCGCCCAACTGACCGTTTGGCAAAAGAAAAAAAGGCCAAATTTAGATAACACTTAGGCCTTTTTTCCCTTCGCCAAGCGGTCTGACGTTAGCCGTCAGTTTGGCGGAACGCTAAAAAAATGACGATATAACAAAAGAATAATATGAATATATTCAACTTTAATACTTCTGAAAAGCATTTAAAACAATTTGAAATAAAAATTGCTGAATTATTAAATAATGATTTTCCAGAGTTAAAAAAAGTTTTAGAAATATCAAAGCTTGACAAAATATACTTTACAGAAAATCCTAAAGGAATTTATCTTTGTCGTAAAAGTTACATGCCAAATGAATATGCAGATA
>NZ_DQDX01000218.1:28354-33673 GCF_003525665.1 Flavobacterium sp. | reverse complement strand
AAATGTATCTTTGCCGAATATTACGAAAACGTTTTCTTAAACATTAATATTATAATTTATGTCACAAAGTATCAACAACTTTATTGAAGCAGTTGCTAAAAGAAATCCTAACGAGCCAGAATTTATGCAAGCCGTTAAGGAAGTTGCCGAAACAGTAATTCCTTTTATCGAAGAAAATAAAAAATACGAAGGCAAAATGCTTTTGGAAAGAATGGTTGAAGCAGAGCGAGTAATCATGTTCAGAGTAACATGGATTGACGATGCTGGAAAAACTCAAGTAAACAGAGGTTACAGAATTCAAATGAACTCTGCAATTGGACCATACAAAGGAGGAATTCGTTTTCATCCTTCTGTAAACCTAAGCATCTTAAAATTCTTAGCTTTCGAACAAACGTTCAAAAATTCACTTACAACTTTACCAATGGGTGGAGGAAAAGGTGGAGCTGATTTTGACCCAAAAGGAAAATCAGATATTGAAATCATGAGATTCTGTCAAGCGTTTATGACGGAATTATCTAAACATATTGGTGCTGACACAGACGTTCCTGCTGGAGACATTGGTGTTGGTGGAAGAGAAGTTGGTTACATGTTTGGTCAATATAAAAGATTAAGAAATGAATTTACTGGAGTTTTAACTGGTAAAGGAATTTCTTTTGGAGGTTCATTAATCCGTCCAGAAGCTACAGGTTATGGTGATGTATATTTTGCACAAAGTATGCTTGCGACTAAAGGTGATAGCTTTACTGGTAAAACAGTAGTTGTTTCTGGTTCTGGAAATGTGGCGCAATATGCAACCCAAAAAGCTACACAACTTGGAGGAAAAGTGGTAACAATGTCAGATTCATCTGGTTATATCTATGATGCTGATGGTATTGATGCAGAAAAATTAGCTTATGTAATGGAAATTAAAAACGTAAACTACGGAAGAATTTCTGATTACGTAACTAAATATCCAAACGCAACTTTCGTAGCTGGAAAACGTCCATGGGAAGTAAAATGTGATGTAGCTTTACCTTGTGCAACTCAAAACGAATTGAACGAAGAAGAAGCAAAAACATTAATCGCAAACGGTTGTATCTGTGTTGCTGAAGGTGCAAATATGCCTTCAACTCCAGAAGCTGTAACTGCTTTCTTAAACGCTAAAATATTGTTCGCACCAGG
This sequence comes from Flavobacterium sp., assembly GCF_003525665.1. GTDB lineage: Bacteria > Bacteroidota > Bacteroidia > Flavobacteriales > Flavobacteriaceae > Flavobacterium. Next base: position 32,512 of record NZ_DQDX01000218.1, on the reverse strand, counting down.
AAAAGCATCTAATGCTGGTGGTGTTGCAACATCTGGTCTTGAAATGTCTCAAAACTCGTTACGTTTAAGCTGGACTTCAGAAGAAGTTGACGAAAGACTAAAAAGAATCATGCACGATATTCACGCAGCTTGTGTGAAATACGGTACAGATTCTACAGGATATGTTGACTATGTTAAAGGTGCAAATATCGCAGGTTTCGTAAAAGTTGCCGATGCAATGCTTGCTCAAGGAATTGTATAAAAAAATATTCAATTTATATCAAAATGCCTTCAATTATTGGAGGCATTTTTTTGTTTACGCATATTAAATAGAAGTTATTTGCGTTTATACTATATTTGTAAATCTGAATTAAAAAAAATGCGCTATAAATTTTTAATACTAACTCTTTTTCTATCAGTATTTTCGTTTTCTCAAGGCAATTTACTTTGGAAGGGATATTTCTCATACAATAAAATCTATGATATTTCTGAATCTGCCAATGCAATTTACGGAGCTTCAGAAAACGCACTTTTTATTAAAGGAATTTTCACAGGCGACATAACAACAATTAATTCTATTGACGGATTAAAAGCCGATGAAATTTCAGCTATTTACAGAAGTGATGCAACAAATGTAACACTTGTAGGAAACTCTAATGGACTTTTATTAGTAGTAAAATCAGACGGTTCAATTGTACCAAGAAGAGGAATTATCGATGAAGTTCCAGTTGCTCCAACTATTAAGCGAATCAATAGTTTTTATGAAATTGACGGAAAAGTATACATTTCGTGCGATTACGGGATTTCAGTATTCAATTTAACTACGTTAGAATTCGATTCCACTTATTTTTTAGGTCCATCAGGAAGTTTTTTAAAAGTGAGACAAACTACAGCCAAAGACGGATTTATTTACGCAGCAACAGATAACGGAATTAGAAGAGCTTCTTTGGCGAATCCTTTTCTTGAAGATTTTAATCAATGGTCGGCAGTTATTGGCGATCAATGGGCTGGTATTGCTTCCTTAGAAAATCAAATTATAGCTGCTAGAACCGATAGTAAAATCTACAGATATAACGGAACAACATTTGTTGAACAAATAACTTTACCAGAAAATATAATTGATGTTAGAGCATCTAATAATTATTTTATTGTAACGACTTTAAATCATGTTTATGTTTACAATCAAAGTTTGGTTCAAATAGCACATATTTTATCCAGTCAAATTATCGATATTCCAGTTACTTTTTCTTGTGCAACGGTACTTGAAGAAATTATTTTTATTGGCAGCAATGAAAACGGAATTATCTCAATCCCAATTTCAACGCCAACATCCTACGAATTTATAATGCCAGACGGACCAGTTTTAAACGATGTCTTTAGAGTAAAAAAATCAACATCAACACTTTGGACGCTTTTTGGAAAATACAACAGAAACTATAATCCTTATAATTTTCAACCTCCATTTGGTCCATTTCAATATCCAATAAGCAAATTAACGCAAGAAGACGGTTGGGACGTTATTCCTTATGCTGATTTGTTTGGAGCTAAATCATTATCAAACATTGCCTTTAGTCCTAACAATGAAAATGAATTGTACATAAGCTCTTATTTCTCTGGAGTTTTAAAAGTAGTTGATGGAGTTCCAACAGAATTATTAAACAATACAAACACTGGTTCCAACGGAATTCAAGCGCCAAGTGTAGACGAAGGATCGCGTATAAACGGACCAGTTTTTGACAGAAGTGGAAACCTTTGGATCACCAATAATTTTGTCGCAAAAGCATTAAAAGTATTGAGAACAAACGGTTCTTGGGAATCTTACGATTTATCGGATGTTATTCCCGAAACTAATTTTGAAAGTTATGCGATTCCTGTGGTTGATAAAAACAATACCAAATGGCTGCCAACTTTAAGAAACGGATTAATTGCCTACAACGAAACATCCAATAAATCAATGGTAATTAAAGCGGAAGCATTAGGAAATCTTCCCGATATTGACGTAAGATGTGTTGCTATTGATAATAGAAATCAAATGTGGATTGGAACTGCAAGAGGTTTACGAATTATTTCTAGTGTAGACCAATTCCTTTCGCAAGATTTAATTCAAACCAGAGATATCATTATAAACGAAGACGGATTAGCTCAAGAATTATTTTTTCAGCAATTTATAAATGATATAGCTGTTGATGGCGCCAATAGAAAATGGGTTGCTCTAGCTGATGCCGGAGTTTATTTAGTTTCTCCAAACGGTCAAGAAACGATTTATCAATTTACTAAAGACAATTCGCCATTGCCAAGCAATACGATAAACGATATTGAAATTGACAATGTATCGGGCGAAGTTTTCTTTGCTACAGATAAAGGATTGGTTTCATTTAAAGGCACTTCTACCAAACCAGAAGAAACGTTGCAAAATGTTTATGTTTATCCAAATCCGGTGCGACCAGAGTTTTCTGGAACTATAAAAATTGCTGGATTAACCGATAAAGCAATTATAAAAATTACCGATATAGAAGGAAATTTAGTTTTCGAAACTACTTCATCTGGAGGAACAATAGAATGGGACGGAACTGCTTTTGGCAAATATAAAGTTGCCTCAGGAGTTTATATGATTTTTGTTTCGGCTCAAGATGCTGTAGAAACTACTGTTAAAAAAGTAATGATAATCAGATAGATGAATATTTATAAAATTCTTAAACTCAACCAATCTATAAAAAGTCATAGAATAAAATTTTTAGGGCTATGGTTGTTGAGTATTTCCAATAAAAGGTATTTGTCTATTCAGTTTGATCCAGTGCTTGCGTGCAATCTTAGATGCAAAATGTGTTATTTTACAGACAATGAAATTGTAAAAAAACTTAAAGGAATTTTTAAAAAAGAAGATTTAGAAATTCTTGCTAAAATCAACTACAAAAATGCATTGCGACTCCAAATAGGTTGTGGCGCAGAACCAACTCTTTTTAAACACGTTACAGATATAATAAAACTTGGTAAGGAATACAAAATTCCCCATATAAGCCTAATTACTAACGGCAATCTACTCACCGAAAAAGATGTTATAGATTATTCAAAAGCTGGATTGAACGAGTTTATACTTTCTATGCATGGTGTAAAAAAAGAAAGCTATGAAAACTTTATGAGTAAAGGCGATTTCTCAAAATTTAATCAGGTTTTACAATGGATTTCAGATGAAAAGGCGACTAATAAAAACCTATCATTAAGAATAAATTACACCTTTAATGTTGACAATTTCTTCGAATTAAAAGATTTTTTTGCCGATTATGGCAAGTACAATATCGACACAATTCAATTTCGTCCAATTGATAAAATCGGAGAAACCGAATACAATAATTTTGACTTATCAGCGATAGAAAACGAGTATTCCGCAATTATTGGTGAGCTTAAAAACGAGGCGATTTCTAGAAAAATTACCTTTCTTGCACCAAGTTCTATTAAAAGAGATTTCAATCAAAATGTGGTTCAAAACACTAACAATAGTTCCTATCTTGTGCCTTATACTAATTTCTATGTTGGACCAGATTTCGTCTGGAAAGAAAATTTCGATTGGAAAACCCAAACGTTTGCTCAATGGAAAAAGCAAAACAATTGGAACTTTACAATCTTTAAAAACATTTTTATTTCTAAGAAAAAACTAGAAAAATTAAACAGAAATATGCTTAATTACAACGTAGATATCAATTAAGTAAATGCTAGTCAAAACCAAAGCCATTGTAATTTCATCACTACGGTATCAAGAAAAAAGCTTGATTGTAAAATGCTTCACACAATCCGACGGACTTAAAAGTTATTTTGTGCAAAGTGCCTATTCGGGTAAAAAATCCAATCAAAAAATTGCTTATTTTCAACCACTAACTATTCTTGAAATCGAAGCCAATCACAAGAATAAAGGCACTTTAGAACATTTTAAGGAAATAAAATTAGCAGCAGCTTTTCAAACTATAAATACCGACATTGTAAAGAGCACTATTGTCATGTTCTTGTCAGAAATGTTACATCACAGCATTCAAGAAGAAGAAAAAAACGAAAACCTATTTACGTTTCTAGAAACCGCATTACTTTGGTTAGATACACACGAAGAAACATCAAATTTTCATCTGATTTTACTACTAGAAATCACAAAATTCTTAGGTTTTTACCCAGATAATTCTGAAGCGGATT
>NZ_DQDX01000218.1:27865-28293 GCF_003525665.1 Flavobacterium sp. | reverse complement strand
CCCAGATAATTCTGAAACCGATTTCAAACATTTCGAGATGATCGACGGAATATTTTCGCCTTTTCAAGGAACAAGTTGTCTCAACGAACATGAAACGCATTTGTTTAAAAAACTAATCAACCTAAAATTCGATTCCGACCAAAAAGTTTTCGCCGGAATTGAACGTCAAATTCTACTAAAAATCCTTTTAGACTATTATTCAATTCACTTAGACGGATTTAAAAAACCAAAATCACTAGACGTTTTAAAAGAGGTTTTTTCATAAAAAAAGCCAACAATTTCTTTAAATTTAACAATTTTTTTTCAGACTTCAAATAAAAATTCGTGCAATATTCTTTCAATTTCTTTATTTGTGCAAATTTGTGTAATTCGTGGCAAAAAAGTATTTTTCTTCACTAATCAATCGCAAAAACTGAAAACTGAAAACT
>NZ_DQDX01000218.1:22452-27754 GCF_003525665.1 Flavobacterium sp. | reverse complement strand
CAAAAACTGAAAACTGAAAACTGAAAACTGAAAACTATTTACTACTTTCGCAAATTGATTTTAGAAAACGATAAAATGAGCACAAAATTTACTGAATACAAAGGACTTGACTTACCAACAGTAGCGTCAGAAGTTCTAAAATTTTGGAAAGAAAAGAACATCTTTGAACAATCTGTAACTTCTCGTGAGGGAAACCAACCTTACGTGTTTTTTGAAGGTCCGCCATCTGCAAATGGTTTGCCTGGAATTCACCACGTAATGGCGCGTGCGATTAAAGATATTTTTTGTCGTTATAAAACTCAAAAAGGGTTCCAAGTAAAGCGTAAAGCTGGTTGGGATACTCACGGTTTGCCAGTAGAATTAGGTACTGAAAAAGAATTAGGAATCACCAAAGAAGACATCGGAAAAACCATTTCGGTAGAAGAATACAACGAAGCGTGTAAAAAAACCGTAATGCGTTACACTGATGTTTGGAACGATCTAACCGAAAAAATGGGTTATTGGGTTGATATGGAAGATCCGTATGTGACTTACAAATCCAAATATATGGAATCGGTTTGGTGGTTGCTTAAGCAAATTTACAACAAAGATTTACTATATAAAGGCTACACAATCCAACCGTATTCTCCAAAAGCAGGAACCGGATTATCATCTCACGAAGTAAACCAACCTGGAAGTTACAGAGATGTTACCGATACAACGGTCGTAGCACAATTTAAAACCAAAAACGAAACATTACCAAGCTTTTTACAAGGTTTTGGAGATATTCATATCTTGGCTTGGACGACAACGCCGTGGACATTGCCTTCAAATACAGCATTAACCGTTGGACCAAAAATCGATTATGTTTTGGTGGAAACTTTTAATCAATATACTTTCGAACCTGTAAAAGTTGTTTTGGCTAAAAACTTAGTCGGAAAACAATTCGGGAAAGGATTTTTTGCAAGCGAAGAAGCATCAGATTTTGAAAATTATAAAGCAAACGATAAAACTATTCCGTATAAAATTTTAACCGAATGTAAAGGTTTAGATTTAGTCGGAATTCGTTACGAGCAATTAATGCCATTAACGTTACCTTATCAAAATCCAGAAAACGCTTTCCGAGTAATTTCTGGTGATTTCGTAACGACAGAAGACGGAACTGGAATTGTGCACACAGCGCCAACATTTGGTGCAGATGATGCTAAGGTTGCTAAAGAAGCAACACCAGAAGTTCCGCCAATGTTGGTTCTTGACGAAAACGGAAATCCTGTTCCTTTAGTTGATTTACAAGGGAAATTCATTCAAGGTTTAGGAAATTATTCTGGAAAATACGTTAAAAACGAATATTACAACGATGGCGAAGCTCCGGAACGCTCTGCCGATGTTGAAATTGCTATCCAATTAAAAGAAGAAAATAAGGCTTTCAAAGTCGAAAAATACGTACACAGTTACCCGCATTGTTGGAGAACTGACAAACCAATTTTATATTATCCATTAGATTCTTGGTTTATCAAAGTAACCGAAATCAAAGACAGAATGTTCGATTTGAACGAAACCATCAACTGGAAACCAAAAGCAACTGGTGAAGGTCGTTTCGGAAATTGGTTGAAAAATGCCAACGATTGGAACTTATCGCGTTCAAGATATTGGGGAATTCCATTGCCAATTTGGAGAACCGAAGATGGAACAGAAGAAATGTTAATTGGTTCAGTAGAAGAATTGTATTCAGAAATTGAAAAATCAATTGCAGCTGGTTTCCAAAAAGAAAATCCGTTCAAAGGTTTTGTGGTTGGAAATATGAGCGAAGAAAACTACGATTTAGTCGATTTACACAAAAATGTAGTTGATAATATCGTTTTGGTTTCGCCATCAGGTAAATTGATGAAACGCGAAAGTGATTTGATTGACGTTTGGTTTGATTCAGGTGCGATGCCTTATGCGCAATGGCACTATCCATTTGAAAACAAAGATTTAATTGACGAAAATAAAGCGTTTCCTGCCGATTTTATCGCAGAAGGTGTTGACCAAACTCGTGGTTGGTTTTATACTTTACACGCCATCGGAACGTTAGTTTTTGATAAAATAGCTTATAAAAATGTAGTTTCAAATGGTTTAGTTCTAGACAAAAACGGACAAAAAATGTCGAAACGTCTAGGAAATGCTGTTGATCCATTCACGACTTTGGCTGAATATGGTCCGGATGCAACACGTTGGTACATGATTTCGAATGCAAATCCTTGGGATAACTTGAAGTTTGATATTGAAGGCGTTGCTGAGGTTCGTAGAAAATTCTTCGGAACTTTATACAACACGTATTCGTTCTTTAGTTTATACGCAAATATTGATAATTTTACCTACTCAGAAGCTGAAATTCCGTTAAATGAACGACCAGAAATCGATCGTTGGATTTTATCTGAATTGCATACTTTGATAAAAGTAGTTGATGAAGCTTACGCTGATTATGAACCAACAAAAGCAGCAAGAGCAATATCAGATTTTGTTCAGGAGAATTTAAGTAACTGGTACGTTCGTTTGTGTAGAAGAAGATTCTGGAAAGGCGAATACGGAACAGATAAAATTGCAGCCTACCAAACGCTTTATACGTGTTTGTTGACTGTTGCAAAATTAGGTGCGCCAATCGCTCCATTCTTCATGGACAAACTTTACAGAGATTTAACACAAGCAACACATTCAGAGGAATTTGAGTCAGTACATTTGGCGAAATTTCCAAATTCGGTTGAAAACTTTGTTGATAAATCGCTTGAGAGCAAAATGATGAAAGCACAGACGGTTTCGTCACTAGTTTTATCACTCCGTAAAAAGGAAATGATAAAAGTGCGTCAACCGTTGCAAAAGGTTATGATTCCTATACTTGACGAAAATCAACGTGCTGAAATCGAGGCAGTTTCTGACCTAATAAAAGCCGAAGTTAACGTTAAAGAAATCGAACTTTTAGACGATGCATCGGGTGTTTTAGTGAAGCAAATTAAGCCTAATTTTAAAGCACTTGGGCCACGATTTGGTAAAGATATGGGATTGATTTCTAGTGAGATACAAAAATTTTCGCAAGAACAAATTAGTGAAATTGACGCGAAAGGCGAGTTAACGCTTGTTATTTCAGGAAATAGCATAACTTTAACTTCTGAAGATGTAGAAATTTCATCGCAAGATATTCCGGGTTGGTTGGTTGCAAATGCTAACGGAATTACAGTAGCTTTAGACATCACCATTTCACCAGAATTGAAGCAAGAAGGAATTGCGAGAGAATTGGTAAACAGAATTCAAAACATCAGAAAAGATTCTGGATTTGAAGTTACCGATAAAATAAAGGTAGAATTGCAAAGAAGTGGCGAATTGGAAGAAGCAATTAACAATAACGAAGACTATATCAAGTCGGAAACGTTAACTGAGAACTTAATTTTTCAAGATAACGTAGATAATGGTATAGAAATTGAGTTTGACGATATAAAAACAAAAATATTAATCTCAAAATAGAAAACTATGGTAGATGAAAAAATGAGATACTCTGATGCTGATTTAGCAGAGTTCAAAGAAATTATCCTAAATAAAATTGAAAAAGCACAAATAGATTTAGAATTAATCAAAAGTGCTTATATGAACGATTTAAATAACGGAACCGACGATACGTCACCAACATTCAAAGCATTCGAAGAAGGAAGCGAGACAATGAGTAAAGAGGCGAATTCGCAATTGGCAATTCGTCAGGAGAAATTCATTCGCGACTTAAAAAATGCACTTTTCCGTGTAGAAAACAAAACCTACGGTATTTGTAAAGTAACAGGAAAGTTAATTGGAAAAGAAAGATTGAAAATCGTTCCTCATGCTACAATGAGTATTGAAGCTAAAAATTTACAACGATAATACTTCGTATATAAATAGAAAACCTCGCTAATTGGCGAGGTTTTTTGGTTTTAATTATATATATTTACCTACAAATTTATAAAAATGGTAAAGGAAGTTTTTAATTACTTTATGATGGCAAGCGTAATAATTGGATTTGTATTCATTATTACAACTTTGCAATCTAAAAGAGCTAAAGATAATTCTATTTTTTATTTGAATTTAGTAGTTCTATTTTTTACACTCAACAATCTCCAAATTGTATTAATTGACAACGTTTTCCAAGAAGCAAATTTCTTCATTAGAAACATGCTTCTGCCTTTTTATGCCTTAATTGTTCCAGCATTTTACACATTCGTATCCTATTATCTTAACGTTGAAAAGAAAATCACTTCTTTTGTCGCTTTTTCAACAATTCTATTTTTAGTAGAACTTATAAATAGAATCGTTTTTTTTAAATTATATTACGAAATAGACGATTGCTACATTGTGGCAAAGTATTCACAAATCGAAGAAATTTTTAATGCCTTATTTTCATTATTTCTTTTTGTGAAATCAATTCAATTACTGTTTTACAAAACAAAATTTTATTCTTACACAGCCAGTTATGATAACGTAAAATGGTTGAAGAAGTTTCTTTTTCTAGGAAGTGTAATTTTATTGACCTGGATTGGAGCAATAGTTTTTAATATTGATGAAGTATTAAATCCACAAATTTTCATTTATTATCCGTTGCGTTTAAGTAGTTCCTTATTGTTGTTTTGGTTGGGTTATCAAGGAGTTTTTAATTATTCATTAATGTACGAAAGAATTCAGTTGAGAGAAGCAATTTCTAATGAGCCAAATAACATAGATGAAGAATTAAAAACGAATAGTAAGTCAAGTAAATTTCTAATTATTAAAAATCATATTGAGAATAATAAGAATTATCTAAATCCTAATTATAGTTTAGAGTTATTAAGTAGCGAACTCAAAATGAGTGTTAGTTCACTCTCTAAAACTATAAATGACGAAAGTGGTTTTAGTTTTTCAGACTATATTAATTCATTAAGAGTTGAAAAAGCCAAACAACTTCTTACATCGGCCGATTTTAGTCAATATACTATTTTATCCATAGGTTTAGAATGTGGCTTTAATTCTAAATCATCTTTTTACCTAGCTTTTAAAAAGTTTACCAACACAACTCCAACCGATTATAGAAAGCAAAATAGTTGATATAAAACGTCCTATATTTTACAAATACGTCCTAAATTATTTAAAGTAGATAATTTAGGACGTTTGTTTTTTCAGTTAATTTACATTTGATTTGAATATAAAATTGAAAAAACAAGTAATCAATAGATATGAAAAAATTAACAGCATTAGTTATCTTAGTTTCATTCTTACTTCAAAGTTGTTTTAGTTATAAAACAATTGATAAAGAGTTAACCTCCAAAAAAATTGGAAAAATTCATAAAGT
>NZ_DQDX01000218.1:21382-22313 GCF_003525665.1 Flavobacterium sp. | reverse complement strand
GGTTAATTAGTTTTAATGATTCAATAAGTACTTTTAAAATTGGAAAAAATGAAATGAATATTAAAAATTCAGAAATTGATAAATTAAAAGTAAGGGAATTTTCAGTTGTGCAAACTATTGTTTTTACCTCTGCGATGTTATTAGCAGTATTAGTTGTAAGTTATATTGCTGATCCAAAAGTAAACATTCCTATCAGTCCAACGAGTCCAAATTAAAATAGTAAATAAATAACCATGAAAAAGCAAATTTTATTTTTAGCACTTATAGTGCAATTTCTAACATCATGCTCTAATGATGAAAAAGGAAGTTCTTGCCAAGATAGCCTTCCTGCTGTTACCACAACGGGAGCAAACACTTTCGGGTGTTGTATAAACGGAAACTTACTGATTCCGAGAGATGGAACAGGTACTTTTGGAGGTAGTGATAATGCTGTGACAATTTACGGAGACCCAACTGGTAATCAGCAATATACAGAAATTCAAGTTAAAGATTACAAAAGTAATAGAACTGCAAGTTTACTTTTGCATATTCAAAATTTAAATCAAAATGGAGTAAATAATTATACCATAAATGCATCCAATGGTTCAAGCAATATTGATGGGTTTAATCATACTTACATACATTGCAGAATATTTAATGTAGAAACTAATAGTTATCAATACTATCGTTCAATGGAAAACTCTGGTGTATTAAACATAATTAATTATGAATTAGTACCGAATGTTAAACTTATTGTTTCTGGAATCTTTAATTGTACTTTAAAAAATTCTTCTGACAGCAATGATATAATTGAAATAAAGGATGGAAGATTTGATTTTAATGGTGCAACAATATCAAATACAGTATTTCCTTGAAAAAAGGTTGCCACGGCAATGGCAACCTAAATAAAGATTAACAATAAATTATTAAGCTGCGCAAATGTCTCCTGACT
>NZ_DQDX01000218.1:19549-21249 GCF_003525665.1 Flavobacterium sp. | reverse complement strand
ATGTCTCCTGACTTTGCGCCACTTTAATAACATTTATGATAGCAATGTAAATAGTTACATATTTTGTAGAGCTTTTGTTCATAATACTTAGTTGAGAAAAAAAATCCGCAAAGTCAGGAGACATTTGCGGAGCTTTTCATAAGAACTTTTCAGAATATAAATCCCTAAAAACTTATCTCACTAATAGGAACCAATGTAAAATTAGCGCCATAATTGTACTGAATAATTTTATTCGTTCCCACAACAATCAAATGACTGTTTAACGGAATAACATCTTTTACATTTCCGTTGTACGTATTCTCTAAAGTCAAATTGGAGCTGTTTGCCGCATTAAAAACCTTCAAACCATTTGAACCACAACATACATACAAAACGCCATTGCGAATACCTAATCCATAAGGTTGAGCTAGTAACGTTGTAGAAAGTAAAGTTGGGTTAGCAATATCAGTTACATCAATCACATTTACTTGGTCTTCTATGGCGCCACAAGTAGAACCGCCACGAACTGTAATGTAAGCCGTATTTCCAGCAACTACTACAGGATCACAGGCCGTTGCGTGAGAAAAACCTCCAACAAAACTTGGGTTGAACTCATCCGTAGCATCAACAGTGTACATGCCCGAAGTTGCGCCAACAAATAACGTTTCTTTCTGAATAAATAAGGTTTCAAAAATGCCACCATTAATCCAAATATTCATAGAAACCGATTTGTCAAAAAACGTATTTTCAGGATTGGTGATGTTAAATACATTTAGTTGATACGAATCTATCGTGTAAAGTGCGTTATTGTTGATTTGAAATTTAGCATACGATCCGCCAGTTCCAATGTTGTTTCCAGCCGAACTTTCAAATCCAGCCAAGGCATCATTTGCAAAAATAACTTGTGATTCATTAGGACGATTTTTCAATTTCAATTTGAATCCGGTAATAATTTCTCCTTCTACTGGATTAACCGTGTAATCATAATATTCTGCCTCTGATGGATAGGTTGGGAAAAACGTAATCGAATTTTCTACTGTTTGTACCAAAGTAATATTGTTGATGTTCGAAATATCAAATACCAATAAATCGACAAAATTATCGGCATACAAATAATTGCCTTTTATCGCAATATCATGAACGCCTTCTAGATTTATAAAAGCGGTATTTACTGGCGAAGCAGGATTTTGATTGTTATAAATATGAACGCCTTCTTCCTGCGCAATGTAGAAAAGATAATTTTCTGAAACGTATATTTTGCCCTCAGAACTGGTTGCTTTTGCTCCTGTAACCGAAACATTTGCTCTAATTTGAGACAATGATTTGATTGTTGGAACTGCAAATTGCACTTTCTCAGAATTAGAATCGTCATTGTCACAAGACACAAAAAAGACAATGCTAATACACGCAATTAAATACTTTAATGTTTTCATAGCTAATGATTTATAAATTCAGTCAAATGTAATAAATTATTTTTTACACTTTAACATTTGTTCATGTCAATTCAAAATGAAGTGTTAAAATTATACAACTATTTAATTATCAAGTATAATTTCTTGTTTCTTATTGCTAAATTATCTTTTTTTATATTATTTAATTGTTATTTTTGCACTCAAATAACCAAAACGACTATGAAATCGCTACTAAAAGTTTGCGATAGCAAAAACCAATGATTATTGAGGCGATAACATATGTTACCGCTAAAAAATAAAATTTAAACA
>NZ_DQDX01000218.1:19078-19250 GCF_003525665.1 Flavobacterium sp. | reverse complement strand
AATAAAATTTAAACATATGAAACTAAGACATTCTGTACTTTTAATACTTTTAATATTAGTTGTAGATCAATTCTCAAAAGTTTTTGTAAAAACAAATTTCTACTATCAAGAAGAAGTTAGAATTTTTGACTGGTTTCGATTGGTATTTATAGAAAATGAGGGAATGGCTTGG
>NZ_DQDX01000218.1:17779-18994 GCF_003525665.1 Flavobacterium sp. | reverse complement strand
AAATGAGGGAATGGCTTGGGGAACGGTAATTCCGGGCGAATATGGAAAGTTATTTTTAACAATTTTCAGAATCTTAGTTGTACCATTTATAGGATATTGGCTTTGGGATTCAACCATCAGAGAAAAATCAAATTTCTTGATCACTGCAATCGCTTTAATTTTTGCTGGAGCAGTTGGAAACATTATCGATTCTGTACTTTACGGAGTAATGTTTGACGATAGTACACGAACACATTTAGCCACTTTTTTCCCAGAAGATCATTACAGCACTTGGCTTCACGGTCGCGTGGTCGATATGTTTTATTTTCCTATTATTGAAGATTATTTGGTACCTAATTGGGTTCCGTTCATGGGTGGAAAAACAGTAACGTTCTTCAATGCAATTTTTAATGTTGCCGATGTCGCTATTTCTACAGGAGTTGGTATTTTAATTGTCTTCAACAAAAGAGCTTTCACTTTGCCACCACACAGTATTTCTAGAGTTTTTCACAATAAACTAGATTAATCTCTTTTAAGAAAAATCATAGATTTTATTCGGTGTAACACAATAATCCAGGCGAATATCATCCGTGTAAACATCAATAATTTCTTCCTCAGCTTCAAAGAAAGACAATCCTATTTTTATAGTTTCAGGTTGGCATTGCGATAAGAATTTATCATAAAATCCTTTGCCATAACCTACACGATTTCCTTTCGTATCAAATGCTAAAAGCGGCACAAAAACCACATCAATTTTAGAAACAGGAACTTCAATACCATCAACAGGTTCGGGAATATTGTACTCGTTTTTCTTAAATTTTGTATTATCCGTTAATAGAAAGTGCGTCATTTGAATCGAATTAAAATCAGTTTTAGCGACCACAATTTCTTTATCTTTTCCAGCTAAAATTTGAAGGATAAACTCGGTATTAATTTCTTTTTGCTCTTCAATAGTTAGAAACAAATGAAAATATAGTCGATCCCAAATGTCCAATTGAAGCAATTTATTAGCAATAGAAAGACTGTTGTTTTCAATTTCTTCCAATGATAATTCGCGTCGTAAGGCTTTGTACTTTTGTCTAAGTTCTTTTTTATACATAATGTAAAAGTAGAAAAATTAGAATTTGTTTTGTGAAGAATTTAAAGTTAATTTTGTTTGGAGAAAATAGTAGAATTGAAAATAAATAATTAGTTTAAATTGTGGCAAATACTATTGAGATTCCTGCGGAATGACAA
>NZ_DQDX01000218.1:16895-17617 GCF_003525665.1 Flavobacterium sp. | reverse complement strand
CCGAAACTCGCAACCCGAAACTTTTAAATGAACAATCCATCTCTTGACCTTCAAATACAAACCTTGCCAAGCAATCCTGGCGTGTATCAGTATTATGACAAAGACGGAAAAATTCTATACGTAGGAAAAGCCAAAAACCTCAAGAAACGAGTAGCATCGTATTTCAATAAAATTCACGATACAGCAAAAACCAACGTTCTGGTTAAAAAAATTGTAACCATAAAACACATTGTGGTTACATCAGAACAAGATGCTCTTTTACTCGAAAACAACTTAATAAAAAAGCTACAACCACGTTACAATGTGTTGCTTCGTGATGACAAAACCTATCCGTGGATTTGCATCAAGAAAGAACCTTTCCCTAGAATATTTCCCACTCGCAGGATGGTAAAAGACGGCTCAGAATATTTTGGACCTTACACCAATTTCAAAGTAGTAAACACAATTTTAGATTTAATAAAAGAACTTTATCCGCTTAGAACTTGCAACTATGATTTGTCGCCAAGTAACATCAATTCGGGCAAGTTCAAAGTCTGTTTAGAATACCACATTGGCAATTGCAAAGGCGGATGCGAAGGCTATGAATCGGCAGAAAATTATCAAAGTCACGTTAACGTAATCCGCGAAATATTAAAAGGAAACTTCAAAGAAAGTTTGAAAGACTTCAAGGTCAAGATGCTTCAATTTGCATCCAATATGGAATTTGAGGAAGCTCAAAAAAC
>NZ_DQDX01000218.1:15542-16830 GCF_003525665.1 Flavobacterium sp. | reverse complement strand
GGCTCAAAAAATCAAAGAAAAGATCGATGTTTTACAAAACTACCAATCGCGTTCTACAATTTTGAACCCAAAAATTTCCAACATCGATGTGTTTTCAATCATTTCCGACGAAAGTATGGCGTATGTCAATTTCCTTCAAATTGCTCACGGTGCTATTATTCGTTCTTACACTTTAGAACTAAAAAAGAAATTGGATGAATCCGATGAAGAACTGCTAGAACTGGCCGTAGTAGAACTTCGGGAGCGTTTTCATTTGCTTTCGCGTGAAATTATTTTGCCTTTTCCATTAGATTTTGGCGATAAAATAAAAGTTACTGTTCCGCAACTCGGCGATAAAAAACAAATTCTAGAACTGTCAGAACGCAACGCAAGATATTATCGATTAGATCAATTAAAACAAATTCAAATTGTAGATCCAGAGCGACATACCAACAGAATTATGGCGCAAATGCAAAAAGATTTACGCCTATCGGTAGAACCACGACACATAGAATGTTTTGACAACTCCAACATTCAAGGAACCAATCCTGTGGCGGCTTGCGTGGTTTTCAAAGACGGAAAACCATCCAAGAAAGACTACCGCCATTTCAACATAAAAACTGTAGAAGGACCAAACGACTTTGCCTCTATGGAAGAAGTAGTTTACAGAAGATACAAACGACTGCTAGATGAAAACCAACCGTTGCCACAACTTATTATTATTGATGGTGGAAAAGGACAATTGTCATCGGCATTAAAAAGCATAGACGACTTGGGTTTACGTGGTAAAATTGCCATTATCGGTATTGCAAAACGACTAGAAGAACTATTTTATCCCGGCGATTCGGTACCGTTATACCTAGATAAAAAATCTGAAACCTTAAAAATCATCCAACAATTACGAAACGAAGCCCACCGATTCGGAATCACATTTCACCGCGATAAACGAAGCAAATCGGCACTAAATTCGTCCATAGAAACCATTCCGGGCATCGGCGAAAAAACCATGCTCACGTTAATAAAACATTTTAAAAGCGTTAAAAGATTGAAATTAGCAACCGAAAAAGAAATTTCTGAGGTTGTAGGTGTATCAAAAGCCAAAAAAATTTCCGACTTTTACAAGGAAAACAACTAATTATAATTTGAAGCGAATGTTAAAGGCATTTTTGCAATCCATTTTCCTGCTTTCCACTCTATCTTTTTTTTACAAAAAAAGGATGCCGTTGCAATCAGGGCTAAATAGTAATCGTCTTTTGCAAAAATCAGTTTTCAGCACCAAACTAATTGTCTATTTTCTATTTTCTATTTT
>NZ_DQDX01000218.1:5908-15415 GCF_003525665.1 Flavobacterium sp. | reverse complement strand
TATTTTCTATTTTCTATTTTCTCAAAACAGTTATTCTCAAACAAACGAAACCTCAAAACGTCCAAAAATCGGACTCGTTTTAAGCGGTGGCGGCGCCAAAGGATTTGCACACATCGGCGTTTTAAAAGTATTAGAACAAGCTGGAGTAAAAATAGATTACATTGGCGGAACCAGTATGGGCGCGGTTGTTGGCGGTTTATACGCATCGGGTTACAATGCCAGTCAAATAGATTCGATATTTAAATCAACCAATTTTGATGAATTAATTCAAGATTACATACCAAGAACATCCAAAAGTTTTTACGAAAAACGCAACGACGAGATGTATGCCATTTCGCTTCCGTTTAATAAATTTAGCGTTGGCGTTCCTATTGCTTTGTCTAAAGGAATGTACAATTACAATTTACTTGCTAAACTTACCAATTCGGTAAGAGACATCAACAACTTTGAAAAACTTCCTATTCCTTTTGTGTGCATCGCGACCGATATTGAAACGGGTAAAGAAGTGGTTTTAAAAAAGGGTTATTTACCACAAGCTTTGTTGGCGAGTTCGGCTTTTCCTACTTTATTTTCTCCGGTAGAAATAGATGGTCGAATACTTATTGATGGCGGCGTAACCAATAATTATCCCATAGAAGAAGTGAGAAAAATGGGTGCCGATTTTATTATTGGTGTCGATGTGCAAGACGATTTAAAAGACAGAAATTCACTAAAAGAAGCCACGCGTATTTTGGTTCAAATTTCCAATCTTCAAATGATAGAAGGAATGAAACAAAAAATCGCTAAAACAGACATTTATTTAAAACCAGACATTAGAGACTTTACAGTAATTTCATTTGGTGATGGAGAAGAAATTATAAAAAAAGGAGAAGAATCGGCATTTGCAGTTTATGAACAAATAAAGAAATTGTCAATCGGAGAGAATTTTGTTTTACAACAGAAGAAACTTGAAAATGACAGTATTTACCTCGATAATATTTCAATTAAAAATTTAAAAAATTATACGCGTTCCTACGTTATTGGTAAATTGGGCTTTAAGCCAGGTTCTACGATAAGCTATAATGATTTAAGAGACGGAATTAATAAATTAAATTCAACTCAAAACTTTAGTGCAATAAGTTACTCAATTAATAAAAACAGTAGTAATTGCGATGATTTGAATGTTTTTTTAACTGAAAGCACCAACAAAACTTTTTTAAAATTTGGTTTGCACTTCGACGGATTATACAAAAGTGCAGTTCTAGTGAATTTAACTCAAAAGAAAACACTTTTTAAAAATGATGTATTTTCATTAGACATTGGTCTTGGCGATAACATAAGATACAATTTAGATTATTACATCGATAACGGATTTTATTTTAGTTTCGGATTTAAATCGCGTTACAATTCGTTCAACAGAAATGTTTCTACCGATTTCAATGACGGTCAATTATTTGAACAATTAGGTATTAATTCATTAAATGTAGATTTTTCCGACTTTACTAATCAAGCGTATGTTCAAACCATTTTTGCGCAAAAATTTTTAATCGGTTCTGGATTAGAATTCAAGCATCTTAAAATAAAATCAAAAACATTAGAAACTACAAATCAAATATTTGAAGACAGTAATTATACAAGTGTCTTTGGATATTTAAAATACGATTCTTTCGATAATAAATATTTTCCTAAAAAAGGATGGTTTTTTCAAGGAGATGTTCAATCCTATCTTTATTCATCCGATTTTACAAATCAATTTAATAGGTTTTCTATTATAAAAGGTGACTTCCAATTCACAAAAACATTCTACAAAAAATTCAATGTAAAAGTACAGTCAGAGGCAGGTTTTTCAGTAGGAGAAGATTCGGTTTCATTTTTAGATTTTGTTCTTGGTGGTTATGGATACAATACCGTTAATAACTTTAAGCATTTTTACGGATACGATTTTTTAAGTATTTCTGGAGATAGTTATATAAAATCTACAGCAACTATAGACGTGGAGTTCTTTAAAAGAAATCACATCAATTTTGCGGCCAATGTTGCCAATGTTGATAACAATTTATTTAGTACAGGTAACTGGTTTTCTACGCCAAAATATACAGGATATGCCATAGGATACGGATTAGAAACTATCCTCGGACCAGTTGAAGTGAAATATTCATGGTCGCCAGAATTACCAAAAGGATATACTTGGGTAAGCGTTGGTTTTTGGTTTTAAATCTTGAAAAAATGCAGAAATTTTCTATTTTCGCAAAAATATTAAACAAAAAAAGTATATTTGAACAAATAAAACTAAAAAGGATAAAGTATGTCTATTTGGAGAGTTAAACCAGTTTCAGCGTTTGAGGCTGACATGAAAAAAAGTGAATTAAAACGAGTTCTAGGAAAATGGAGTCTAACAGCCATTGGTATTGGAGCAATTATTGGTGGAGGTATTTTTGTACTTACTGGAACAGGAGCTTATTATCATGCTGGACCAGCGCTGGCTATTTCATTTATAATTGCAGGTATTGCTTGTGTATTTGCAGCTTTGTGTTATTCAGAGTTTGCTTCAATTTTACCCGTTGAAGGTTCTGCTTACGCCTACGCCTATGGAACAATAGGAGAAGTATTTGCATGGATTATAGGTTGGGGATTAATATTAGAATATGCAATGGGTTCCATGACGGTAGCGGTTTCATGGTCCGGTTATTTCAATAAGCTACTTAAAATGTTCGGAATTAAACTTCCCGATTGGTTAACAACCGATCCAGCGAGTTATACTGGGGAAGGTTTTTCGATGAATTTACCAGCGTTTTTAATAGTTCTTTTTGTTATTTCTATTTTAATAAAAGGAACAAAAAGTGCAGCCAATGCTAACAACTTTATTGTTATTTTAAAGGTATCAGCGGTTATATTTGTAATTATTGCAGGTGCATTTTTTATCAATGTTGAAAATTGGACGCCTTTCATTCCAGAAGTAACTCAAATCGTTGACAAAGCTGGAACGCATGAAGCCTATGGTTTAGGTGGAGTTGTATCTGGAGCAGCAGCTATTTTCTTTGCATATGTTGGTTTTGATGCTGTTTCAACACAAGCTGGTGAAGCTATTAATCCGAAAAAAGATGTTCCTTTTGCAATTATTGCTTCATTATTAGTTTGTACAGTTCTTTATATTTTGGTTTCATTAGTTTTAACAGGTATGATGAGCTATCAAGACTTCAATCCTCTTGGAAAATATCCAGAAGCGATTAAAGCTCCTGTTGCATATGCCTTTGATATTGCAGGACAAGCGTGGGCTGGTTATATCATTACGATTGCCGCGACTGTTGGTTTAATTTCTGTATTAATGGTTATGATTATGGGACAATCTAGAATTTTCTTAGGAATGTCTAAAGATGGATTAATTCCTTCTGTATTCTCTAAAATCAATCCTCTTTCAGGAACACCAAAAAATAACTTAATGATCTTAGGAGGGTTCATTGCAGTAGTTGCTGCTTTTACTCCAATCAATAAATTAGCAGATATGACTAGTTTTGGTACTTTATTTGCCTTTACAATGGTGTGTATTGCTGTATGGATTTTGAGAGTAAAACAACCAGGCTTAGAGCGTACTTTTAAAGTTCCTGCTTTACCAGTAATTGCTGTTTGTGGAATAGCAATTAATACTTACTTAATGATCAACTTAAGTCATGATGCACAGTTATTGTCATTGGGCTGGTTAGCTATTGGAGTTTTAGTATATTTTCTATATGGTAAACGAAATTCAAAATTAAATAAAGAGCAACAATAATATATAAAACGACTTCAATTTGAAGTCGTTTTTTTATTAATATATTTTTCCGATATTTGTAGTAATGAAAAAATGGGATAACTTATTAATACATTTAAAATTCCTCATCAAGAGAAATCCTGAGTGAGTTTCAATTTAGTTTTACAAAATCTAATATTTAATATCGTAAATCTAATATTTAAAAAATGCCTATATATCATAAATTAGGAGATTTTCCTCAAAAACGCCACATACAATTTGAAAAACCAAATGGTGGCTTATACTACGAGCAATTGTTTGGAACAGAAGGATTTCACGGACATTCTTCACTGTTGTACCATGTTCATCGTCCGACACAAGTTAAAGATATTACCAAATCGTATTCGGTTGAACCTAAAATCGCAATTGGTAAAAACATAAAATCATTACTTTTAAAAGGATTCGAATTAAAACCCGAAAATGACTTCCTTGACAGTAGAAAAGCACTGCTTGTAAACAAAGATTGCACCATCGGATTGGCAGCTCCAAAAAATTCTTTAATAGAGTATTTCTATAAAAATGCCGATGCAGACGAAATGATTTTCATCCACAAAGGAAGCGGAAAACTACGCACCATGATGGGAAATATATCATTCGAATACGGTGATTACCTAATAATTCCGCGCGGAATGATTTATCAAATTCAATTTGACACAGAAGAAAACCGACTGTTTTACGTAGAATCTTTCGCGCCTTTTTATACACCAAAACGCTATAAAAACGAATCGGGACAACTTTTAGAACATTCTCCTTTTTGCGAACGCGATTTTAAATTACCAACCGAATTAGAAACGCATGATGAAAAAGGCGATTTCCTTATCAAAATCAAAAAAGAAGGAATGATGCACGAAGTAGTTTATGCAACACATCCTTTTGATGTTGTGGGTTGGGATGGATACAATTTTCCGTATGCATTTTCAATTCATAATTTCGAACCAATAACCGGTCGTGTGCATCAACCGCCACCAGTTCATCAAACATTTGAAACTTCAACTTTCGTGGTTTGTTCGTTCTGCCCAAGATTATACGATTACCATCCAAAGGCAATTCCTGCACCATACAACCATAGTAATATCGATTCTGATGAGGTTTTATATTATGTAGATGGCGATTTTATGTCTAGAAATAACATCGAACAAGGCCACATCACGTTACACCCAAAAGGAATTCCTCATGGTCCAGCGCCAGGAGCAATGGAGCGAAGCATCGGTCACAAAGAAACATTAGAATTAGCCGTTATGGTTGATACTTTTCGACCACTTATGGTTACCGAAGAAGCAATGGGAATTGATGACGGACAGTATTATAAATCGTGGGTAGAATAACCTACATTAAATCATAAATTAGATAATGAATTACAATAAATTAGCTGCGGATCCAACTTCTCTAGTTCTAGGAATAGTAAGTTTAGTGATTATTTTATTAGGATGTTGTTGCGGGATTTTTGCAGTTATTGCATTAGTAATGAGTATCATAGGGTTGGTTCTTGCTGTAAAAAGCTTAAATGAATTTGACCAATATCCCGATAATTTTTCAATTCAAAGTAGAAAAAATGTCTACGCAGGTAAAATTGTTTGCTTAATAGGACTCGTTTTAAGTGCTTTATTTATAGTAATTTATGCTGTAGTTTTTGTCCTTTATCAAGTAAATTTTGCAGATAAGGTTAAAGAAATTTACCAAGAAGGTAGAGAGCGACAATATCAAACTCAAGATACAATTTACAATCAAAGTATAGAAGATACAATTAGTCAATCAGATTCAGTTTATATCGATTCTGTAAAAATCGAATAATTAAAATTTAATATCATGTCAAAAGAAGTAAAATCAGTCGAATACGGCTTAGAAAAAATATTTGAAGGAGCACAAGATTTCCTTCCGCTTTTAGGAACAGACTACGTAGAATTCTATGTAGGAAATGCAAAACAATCGGCACATTATTACAAAACAGCCTTTGGATATCAATCATTGGCTTATGCCGGACTTGAAACTGGAGTTAAAGACAAAGCTAGTTATGTGTTAAAACAAGACAAAATTAGAATCGTACTTACAACGCCACTAACTCAAGATTCTCCAATTCATGCTCATCTTCAAAAACATGGCGATGGTGTAAAAGTTGCCGCACTTTGGGTTGAGGATGCAACATCTGCTTACGAAGAAACCATGAAGCGTGGTGCAAGATCGTTTATGGAACCAACTGTTGAAAAAGACGAATTTGGTGAAGTAGTTCGATCAGGAATTTATACTTATGGAGAAACTGTTCACATATTTGTAGAAAGAAAAAACTACAACGGTGTTTTCTTACCAGGTTACAAAGAATGGAAATCTGATTACAATCCAACAACAACTGGATTAAAATATATCGATCACATGGTTGGAAATGTAGGTTGGAACGAAATGAACACTTGGGTAAAATTCTACGAAGAAGTAATGGGATTTGTAAATTTCCTATCTTTCGACGACAAACAAATCAATACCGAATATTCTGCTTTAATGAGTAAGGTAATGAGTAACGGCAACGGAAGAATTAAATTTCCAATAAATGAACCAGCCGAAGGAAAGAAAAAATCACAAATTGAAGAATATTTAGATTTCTATGGCGGACCAGGAATTCAGCACATCGCCATTGCAACCGATGATATTATTAAAACGGTTTCAGAATTACGTGCTCGTGGAGTAGAATTTCTTTCTGCGCCGCCACATACTTATTATGAAGCGATCCCAGAACGATTAGGCGTTCACATGGAAATGATGAAAGAAGACATCAATGAAATTGAAAAATTAGCCATCATGGTTGATGCCGATGAAGATGGATATTTGTTACAAATATTTACCAAACCAGTGCAAGATAGACCAACATTATTTTTTGAAATAATTCAAAGAATGGGTGCAAAAGGGTTTGGCGCAGGTAACTTTAAAGCACTTTTTGAGTCAATTGAAAGGGAACAAGCTTTAAGAGGAACGCTATAATTTTCACATTTATTTAAACAATCAGCAAAATACAACGTTGTAGTAACGTCATTTTTGTCAAATAAATGTTAAAGTTTATTTTTCATTACGAATAATTCAAAAACGATAGTATCTTTGCACTCAGAAAAAAGAAAAGGAGCGGTTTCCTTTAATTTTTATATAAGTTTTTCATAATTTATATTTTTTGGTTGGTTAATAGCATAAAAACTCCGTCAATATTTGACGGAGTTTTTTTGTTTTGGTACATTTGGAACAAATATTGCATTATAGTTAGAAAATCGCATAAATTATTTAATATGAAAAAGATTATAGTGCTTGCTTTGCTTTTTTTAACGGTCAGTTTTGATTCGCAAAAAGATTCAGCCTTTGACGTTGGTGAATGGTTTAAATTTAGAATCCATTATGGCTTAGTAACTGCAGGATATGCAACGCTAGAAGTGAAAGAAGCTGTTAGAAATAATAAAAAAGTCTATCATGCTATTGGTCATGGGTATACAACCGGAATGTCTAAATGGTTTTTTAAAGTAGAAGATACTTATGAATCCTATTTTGATAAAGGCACAGGTAAACCATACCAATACGTTAGAAAAATAGATGAAGGTGGATATACAAAAAACCAAGAAGGTTTTTTTAATCAAGGTAAAAATACTATCTTAGTAAAAGATTATAAAAAGAAAACAGAGAAGACATTTTCAACTTCAGAAAACATTCAAGATATTGTTTCTACATTTTATTATTTGAGGAATCATCCTACTATTGATAAGTTAAAGGTAGGAGAATCAATTAGTATCGATATGTTTTTTGATGATGAATCTACAATATTTAAATTAAAATTCATTGGTCGTGAAGATGTGAAAACTAAATTTGGAACCATTCCTTGTATGATTTTCAGACCATTAGTACAATCCGGAAGAGTTTTTAAAGAACAAGAAAGTCTTACCGTTTGGATTTCAGATGACGATAATAAACTTCCTGTTCGAATCAAAGCAAGCTTGGCAGTTGGTTCTTTAAAAGCCGATTTAGAATCTTTTAAAGGATTAGCCCATCCATTTACAATAAAAGTTAAAAAATGAACCCAGAAACCAACCAACTAATAGAAGAATTAGAACAAAAATTCGACGCAATTAACCAAAATACCAATACGCACCTTGAGGGATTACTTTGGTCTAAACCAATAACTTACTGGGATTATATTCAGACTGATGCTCTTTTAAATTTACAAACTCAAAGAACTACTTTGCCCGATGAAATGGTCTTTATAATGTACCATCAAGTCAATGAGTTGTTATTTAAAATGATACTTTGGGAAATAAAACAAGTGTGTCATACAGAAAAACCCGAAACTAAATTTTTTGCAGAACGCATGTCAAGAATAAGCCGTTATTTTAACATGCTTACCACTTCATTCGATATCATGGGCGACGGAATGGAAGTCGATCAATACATGAAATTTAGAAATACACTAACACCAGCAAGCGGATTTCAAAGTGCACAATACAGATTAATAGAATTTGCTTCTACCGATTTAATTAACTTAATTGATTACCGTTTTAGAGCTACAATAGATAGAAATACGCCATACAGTCATGCTTTTGAACATTTATATTGGCAAGCTGCAGGAAAAGATTACAAAACTGGAACTAAATCATTTCTAATTTTAGAATTTGAAAGAAAATACAAACAAGAGTTTTTGCGTTATATGGAAGAATACAACACCATAAATATTTGGCAAAAATTCAAACAATTACCAATTGAAGATCAACAAGATGCCGATTTAATTGCAGCCATGCGTCATTACGATAAAACAGTAAATATAACTTGGGTAATGGGTCATTTAAATGCAGCAAAAAAGTATATAGAAAGTGGTCAAGGTTCTGGAGAAGCAACCGGCGGAAGCGACTGGAAAAAATACATGCATCCAAAATACCAAAGACGTATCTTTTTTCCCGAACTTTGGAGTGAAGACGAATTGAAAAATTGGGGAGAAGATTGTTAAAAAAATAAAAAGCTTGTCTTGAAGAAAATAGCAATTATTTTATTGGTTTTAATTTCATTAGTTTCTTGTAAAAAAGCACAGGAAGAATACGTTATTGAAGATATCGAACCTTACAAACCAGTGGTTGATTTCGGATTTAACTATGATGATTTTAATGTGCATTACGACACAATTGGTCATCAAGATACATTTGAAAGAATTCTAAAAAAGCAAAATCTTAACGGTAAAAAAGCGGCCGAAATCATTAAAATTGTTAAAGATTCGTTCCCAACAAGTGTTCGTTTTAAAAGACCTTACGTAGCGTTACGATCTAAAGACAAGTACAATAAATTACAATACTTAATCTACCAACCCAACAGATTAGATTATTACTTGGTAGATTTAACTGATTCCATCATCGGATTCAAAAAATCAAGACCGCTTACTTTTAAAGTTAGAACCGTTGCTGGCGAAATATCGGGTTCTCTAGCGGCAACATTAAAGAAAGAAAATATCGATGCCGCTTTGGCAAAAAAATTAATGAAAGTATATGCTTGGTCTATCGATTTCTTCAAACTTAAAAAAGGCGATAAATACGCCATAAGTTTTACCGAAAGGTACATCAACGACACTTTATATGATGGAATTGACAGTTTAAGATCGGCTTTTTTTGAATATAAAGGCGAAAAATTATACGCATTTCCATTCCAACAAGAACGCAATAGTAAAACAGATTATTACAACGAAAACGGAAAAGCTTTAAAAAATTACTTTCTAAAAGCGCCTTTAAAATTTATAT
>NZ_DQDX01000218.1:0-5883 GCF_003525665.1 Flavobacterium sp. | reverse complement strand
AACTTCAAAATTTACTAAAAATAGATTTCATCCGGTCCAATTAAAATGGAAACCTCACAATGGAACCGATTATGCGGCGCCAACAGGAACGCCAATTATGACTACTGCCACTGGAGTTGTAGAACAAGCTGGTTATACCGCAGGAAACGGAAATTTTGTAAAAATAAAACACGACAAAACCTATTCTACACAATACCTTCACATGTCTAAAATTCTTGTGCGACGCGGACAAAGAGTAAAACAAGGCGATGTTATTGGAAAAGTAGGAAGTACAGGTTTGGCATCTGGACCACACGTGTGCTATCGTTTCTGGAAAAATGGCGTGCAAGTTGATGCGTTAAAATTAAAATTACCCAATTCGCAACCAATGGAAGGAAGGAACTTGCCTCGATTCAAAGAGCAAATTCGTCCTTTAAAACGTGAATTAGATAGTGTTGCTGATATTAGATTCAAATAAATTGATGACATCCTATCATTTTTAAAATTGTTTTCCAACTACAACGTTTAAGTAACTTTTCCTAGTCTAAAATCCAGGAGTCGAATGTAATTTCTACATTCTTTTGATTAATTTTGTCAATCAAAAATTAAAAAAAATGGCTTTACAAAATACAAATCCAACAGAAACTAGTGCATGGCAAAAACTGAAAATTCACTTTTCAACAATGCAAAGCAATTCTATTAAGGAAATGTTTCAAAAGGATTCTAAAAGAGCAGAAAACTTTCATATTCAATGGAATGACTTTTTAGTTGATTATTCTAAAAATAATATTACACAAGAAACAATAGATTTACTTCTAGAGTTAGCTGATGAAGTAAACTTAAAAGATGCAATTTCTAAATATTTTGCTGGCGATATCATAAATCAAACCGAAAACAGAGCTGTTCTTCACACCGCTTTACGCGCTCCAGAATCAGCAACAGTTTTAGTTGATGGAAAAAATGTTATGCCTGAGATTTATGAAGTTAAAAATAAAATTAAAGCTTTTTCAAATCAAATAATTTCCGGAGAATTAAAAGGTTATACAGGAAAACCATTCACAGATATCGTAAATATTGGAATTGGCGGATCAGATTTAGGTCCGGCGATGGTTGTTGAAGCGTTGCAGTTTTATAAAAATCATTTGAACGTTCACTTCGTTTCCAACATCGATGGAGATCACGTGAATGAAGTTATCAAAAAGATAAATCCAGAAACTACGCTTTTTGTGATTGTTTCAAAAACCTTTACAACGCAAGAAACTTTAACCAATTCAGAAACTATTAGAAGTTGGTTTTTAAAATCGGCAAAGCAAGAAGATGTCGCTAAACATTTTGTGGCAGTTTCTACAAATATTCAAAAAGTAACCGAATTCGGAATTGATTCTAACAACATTTTTCCAATGTGGGATTGGGTTGGTGGACGATTTTCACTTTGGTCTGCCGTTGGTTTATCAGTAAGTTTGGCCGTTGGTTTTGATAATTTTGATAAATTATTGAAAGGTGCAAACCAAATGGATAACCATTTTGAAGAGAGTTCATTCGATAAAAATATTCCTGTAATTTTAGCTTTATTGAGCGTTTGGTACAATAACTTTTTTGGTGCAGAAAGCGAAGCCTTAATTCCGTACACGCAATATTTACAGAAATTAGCTCCATATTTACAACAAGGAATTATGGAAAGCAATGGTAAAAGTATTGGTCGTGACGGAAAACCAGTTAATTATCAAACCGGAACCATTATTTGGGGTGAACCTGGAACCAATTCGCAACATGCCTTTTTTCAATTAATTCACCAAGGAACAAAATTAATTCCTACCGATTTTATTGGATATGTAAAACCATTATACGGTAACGAAGACCATCATAATAAATTAATGTCTAACTTTTTTGCTCAAACCGAAGCATTACTCAATGGTAAAACAGCAGAACAAGTAGCTTCAGAATTCGAAAAACATGGAGTTTCAGCAGACAAAGCAGCTTATTTATTGCCATTTAAAGTTTTTACAGGAAATAAACCTACCAATACTATTTTGATTGAAAAACTAACACCAGAAACTCTAGGTTCTTTAATTGCTTTGTACGAGCATAAGATTTTTGTTCAAGGTATTATTTGGAATATTTTTAGTTACGATCAATGGGGTGTCGAATTAGGAAAACAACTGGCCAATTCTATTTTAGAAGAAATTAATTCTAAAGAAGTAAATAATCATGATTCGTCGACAAATTTTCTTTTAAATCATTATCTTACAAGAAAATAGAATTAATTCTATACAATAAACAACCTCATTTTTTATGTTAAAATGAGGTTTTTTTGTTTTTTTAGCAAATTTAGTGACGATAGTTTAGTAAAATGGTAACATTTTATATTTGGATAGGAATTTTTCAATAAAAAATAGTTTCTTAACTTTTTCTTAACGTTGCTTGACAATAAATGTTGGAATTTTGGCAAAAATTTTAACACTCAAAAAAATGAAAAATTTTAAGAAATTAGGCTTTACAGTAATTTTACTATTACTTGTATCGTTTGCCTTTTCACAGGGAAACACCAATTCATCTTTATCTGGAAAGGTTGAGGATAAAGATGGTACTTTGCCTGGTGCATCTGTTTTGGTCGTTCATACACCTTCTGGGACGAAGTATTCTGCATCAACAGATGAAAATGGATATTTTAGAATTTCCAATATGAGAACAGGTGGACCGTATAAGGTTACTGTTGCTTTTGTTGGATACAAAACAGAGTTTCAAGATGATATTTATTTAGCTCTTGGAGAAACGTTCAATACAAATGTATCGCTAACTTCAGAATCTAGTGTTTTAGAAGAAGTTGTTGTTAAATCAAAACGAGATAATGTTTTTGATTCAAATAAAACAGGTGCTCAAACAATAATCGATTCAAAAAAAGTTCAAGGTTTACCTTCACTTTCACGAAATATAGCAGATTTTGCAAGATTAACACCTCAAGCTCAACTGCGTGGAGATGATGTTATTTCAATTGGAGGTCAGAATAATAGATACAATGCAATTTATATTGATGGTGCTGTAAACAATGATGTTTTTGGTTTGGCAGCAAACGGAACAAATGGTGGTCAAACTGGTGTTAGTCCAATTTCTCTTGATGCAATTGATCAATTTCAAGTGAGTGTTGCACCATTTGATGTTAAAATTTCTGGTTTTGCTGGTGGTGCAATTAGTGCTACAACAAAATCTGGAACAAATAATTTTGAAGGATCAGCATACTTCTTTAATAGAGATGAAACAACTGCTGGAAAAACGCCTCCGAGTCTCGCGGGAACGTCTTCTAGAGAAAGACTTTCAGATTTTACAGCAAAAACTTATGGAGTTCGTGCTGGTGGTGCAATAGTAGAAGATAAGTTATTTTATTTCATCAATTATGAAAGACAAGATAATGAAACGCCACAACCATTTAATATTGACACTTATACTGGAAACATAGGGATCACAGGAGGAAATCCTTTTAATGGCGCTTTAGCAACGCAGCAATTAAACAATTTAACATCTTTCTTAAATAATAATTATGGTTATAATCCTGGAAATTATTTAAATACTGTTCAAAAATTAACCAGTGATAAGTTCATTGCGAAAATTGACTGGAATATTAATGACAAGCACAAATTAGCATTGCGTCACAGTCTTGTTAAAGCCGTGAATTTATCTCCAAGCAACTCATCTTCAAGAGCTATTAATTTTTCAAACGGTGGTATAGATTTTACATCAACAACAAACTCTACAAGTTTAGAGTTGAATAGTAGATTTAATAACAAATTTTCAAATAATTTAGTTGTTGGATACACAACGGTAAATGACGATAGAAATCCTCTTGGAACTTCATTTCCTGCTGTTGAGATTAGAGATGGTAGCGGAACTATTTTCTTAGGTTCTGAAGCATTTTCTACAGCAAATCTTTTAGAACAAAAAACATTAACGGTTACTGATAATTTCCAAATTAATACGGGAATGCACAACATTACTATTGGTACCAATAATGAATTTTCAAGTTCTAAAAATGTGTTTTTTGGTAGAAATTTTGGATATTACCGATATAATTCTCTTGCAGACTTTTTAAATAATGCTAAACCAAATCGTTATCGTCTAGGTTACTCATTAGTTGGTGGCGAAGGAGATAGTTCTTTGGGTGCTGCAGAATTTGATATTATGCAACTTGGTGCTTACATTCAAGATGAAATGCGTTTATCAGACAACTTTAAGATATCATTTGGTTTTAGAGTTGATGTGCCAATTTGGGAAAATGGTTTAGCAAACAATGATTTTAATACAAGAACAATTGGAATATTAAATGCTAATGGTAAAGATTTAAAAGGAGCACAAGTTGGAAGAAAGATAGACAATTATGCACACATCTCACCAAGATTAGGATTTAACTATGATGTAAATGGTAATAAAAAGACACAAATTAGTGGTGGTTTAGGTATTTTTACTTCGAGACTTCCATTAGTATGGCCGGGAGGAACATACAATAATAATGGTGTAACTCAAGGAGCTATAGATATTAATGGTGTTACTAACCCAAGTATGCCTAGTTTCAACCCTGATCCAAGTGTGAATAGCCAATTAAATAATAATGGCGCACCTCTTGGGCCACTTCCAGGTAATGTTGGTGCTCCAGGTCAATTTGGCGGTAATATAGATTTATTTGCTAAAGATTTTCGTTTACCACAAGTTTTTAAAGCAAGTTTAGCAGTTGACCAACGTTTACCGCTTGGGTTTACAGTTTCTGCAGATATTACTTTTAATGATAATCTTTCAGCAATTTCATATGAAAATTTGAATTTGGCAGAACCAACTCAATTCTTAACCGGACCAGATAAAAGACCTCGTTACAGTACTACTCGTTTAGATCCTACTTATCAAGGAATTTATTTAGCTTCAAATACAAGTGAAGGTGAAGCTTATAATACATCAGTTACATTGTCAAAATTATTTACTCAAAATAGATTTAATTTAAACCTTCAAGCTACATACGCTTACGGAAAATCAACAGTGTTGTTTGACGCTACATCTTCTCAAAACAGTTCTCAGTGGAATAATATTGAAACAGTGAATGGTTCTAATAAAGTAGGAGGTGCTTCAATATCAGATTTTTCACAAGGAACAAGACTATTGAGTAATGGTGTAATGACTTTTAAATGGAATAAAAACACTAAAACAAAATTAGGTTTCTATTATGAAGGAGCAGAAGGAACACCATTTAGTTATGTTTATAATGATAATGGTAATATCTTAAGAGATACTTTCTCAGAATCTGCATTAATTTATGTTCCAGCAAATCAAAGTGAAATTATCTTAGTAAACGACCCTGTTACAAATTTAACACCGCAGCAACAATGGGAAGCATTAGACGCTTATATTGCTGGTGATAAATATTTGAGTTCAAGAAGAGGTAAATATGCTGAAAGAAATGGAGATAGATTAAAATGGAGCCATATTGTTGACATGAAGTTTTCACAAGAAATATCTTTCTTTTCTGGAAAGAGAAAACATACTTTTGAATTAACTGCAGATGTTTTTAACTTTACAAATATGTTAAATAAAGACTGGGGAAAACGTTACTTCGCTACATTTGATCAAGTACAATTGCTAGATTTTGTATCTGTTAATTCGGGTGGTCAACCTACTTTCCGTTTTAATCCTAATGTTGATGCTACTAAAAATCAAATTGATGATTCTGGATTGAACTCTTCTAGATGGCAGATGCAAGTTGGTGTTCGATACACTTTCAACTAGTTATAATTTTTTCATAATTTTAAAAACTCTTTTACAAAAAATGTAAAAGAGTTTTTTTTCTTTTCTATATTTGTTAAAACAAAAATTAAATTTATATGTATAATTTTATTCAAAAATTTCACTCGGGTTGGGCATATTTGG